>CABQNF010000140.1 GCA_902465465.1 uncultured Collinsella sp.
GGTCTGCCACACACGCTGTGCCATCTACTATCTCGCCGGCGACTGCATCTTTCCCCACGAGGGCGTTTTTGGCGTGGTACTAAAGGGCGGAGAGGTCTACGCCGGCGACGATATCCAGGTAATCAAACTCGGCGACGGCACCTGTTCGTTCACCCCCGCCGAGGCCCTCGAAGAGATTGAGCAGGCTCGCCAGAAGGGCACGCTGTAGTTATAAAACCCCACGTTGAGATGGCTTTTACAGCCCAAAACTCCTCTCAAACAGAGCTCTGTAACGTTAAAGTTGAACTCTATGGTTTCTCAACAATTCATCATAACTGCAGGTCAAAGCCAAAGCCTCAAGTTCAACTTGACCCTTTGGGACCTTTAAGGTTCAAGTTGAGGTCGAAAGCAGTAGTAGAATACCGTTCGAACCATAACCTACGATTGATTGCAGAGGGACTGGATGCAGCATTCGAATCATCGCACCGCAGCGCTCATTGCCTCGAAGCCGGCTCGTATCATCACGAGCGCCGCGCTCGCCGTTGCGCTGACGGCCACGCCAATGCTCTCCCCCGTTGCGGCGTATGCCGCCTCGCAGGCAACGCAGGACCAGCTTTCCGCAGCCCAGCAGAAGATCGAAGCCGCCACGAGCGCCTACAACGACGCCCGCACCAAACTCGATGACCTGCAAAAGCAGATTGACTCCAATGAGGCAAGCATCGAGGAAATCGAGGCCAAGCTTCCCGAGCAGCAGGCCAAGGCAAGCTCCGCCATGCGCGATCTGTACAAGTATCAGAAGGGCACCAATCCCATCGTGAGCTTCCTGGTCAACGCACAGAGCCTGGGTGAGTTCATCACGACCTGCAAATACACCAACCAGATCACGAGCTCGAGCGTCGACGAGATCGAACAGCTCAATAACATGCAAACCGAACTCGAGCAGAACAAGGCTGAGCTCCAGCAGGCCAAGTCTCAGCTTGAGGCAGAGCAGAAAAACGCCGAGGATGCGCTGGCGCAGGCCCAGCAGCTCCGCAGCGAGGCACAGGTAAAAGCCGAGCAGGAAAATGCCGCCGAGCTTGCCAAGCTTGAGGCCGATAAGGCCGCTGCCGCCGAGAAGCTCTCGGGCGAGGGCGTAAGCGGCAGCAATTCCAGCAGCCAGGCCACCAACACCAACACCACCATCGACACCACGGTGAACAACGCCAATACCGGTAGCTCCGATTACGATTCGTTCATTAATGAGTGGACGAGCCGCATCGACAATTATCTCGCCGGCTCCCCCATGGCAGGCCAGGGCTATAACTTTGCCGTCGCCGCTTGGAATACCGGTGTCGACCCCCGTTGGTCCCCCGCCATCGCCTGCATCGAGAGCACCAAGGGCGCTTATTGCGCCAATTCTTACAACGCCTGGGGCTGGAGTGCCCGTGGCGGCGGTTGGCGCAGCTTTGGCAGCTGGAGCGAGGGCATCTCCGCTCACGTTGCCTATCTGGGCGCCAACTACGGCTCCACCCTTACCCCGGCAGCAGCCAAAAAGTACTGCCCGCCCACGTGGCAGGACTGGTACAACAAAGTCGCCGCTCAGATGAACCGCATCTAAGTGCAACTGCAAAGGGCCCCAATGGGGCCCTTTTCTTTTAGGTAGCGGAGGTATCGACGACGCCGGTCGCATTGGCAACCGCGACTATGACGATCATGCATAGGAGCAGCACACCCAATGCCTTGAGCCAGAGTTTCGCGAGTTTCTTGCCGCGATAGCTGTCGAGCAGTGCGAATCGCCGACGAAGACGACGCTTGTCGAACAGCGCAAAATGCATAAGCACCATAAGGCCATCGACAAAGAAAAAATACTCGATTATGAGAAGCCACGTCGGGTAGCTTTGGTTTGCTCCCGTGGGGTGAAAGACGGCAAAGTGACTTCCGGCAAAAAACACAAGCAGCGAGAAGAAGACGAGCGTATTCCAAATGCGCCCCAGAGACTCCGGAACGCGAGAAAGCAGGCCGCATGCAGCGGAGGCGGCAGGGCCAGGAGGCCCTGCGGGGTTCTGGAGCCCTTGGGGCGTCAACACCGTCTCCGAGGCCGGAGTTCGGACAGGCGGCGCAGGAGGCCGCACGGGGCGACTCAGATCGTATGCCGCGCGCGTCGCCCGTCCCAACGCTTCCGCACTCGCAAAACGCTTGGCCGGGTCGAGCGCCATCGACATGCAGACGGCATCGGCAAGTGGAGTGGGAATGCCGCGCGCCTCGCATTGCTCGCGCATGTCGAGCCCTGGCTTAGGGTCGACTCCCGTCAAGCAGAAGAACAACAGGGCGCCAAGTGCGTAGACGTCGCTTCGCACGCTCGTCTGCCCAAACCCATACTGCTCGGGCGGCGCATAGGGTCGCGTGCCAAACTTGACGGTGTCGGCATCGGCGCCATCGTGCCATACGCGCGCGATCCCCAGGTCGATAATCACCAGCGATGAAAACGTCAGGCCGTCATCAGGCGTATAGTTGGCACCTGTCACGATGATATTCGACGGCTTGAGGTCACGATGGATCACCGGCGCCGACGTCTCCCCCGCCATTGCAAAACCGGCATGGAGCTCGCCCACGGCGTCGCAAAGGACAGGATACAATTCACGCGCATAATCGGGGGTGGCTCCCAGACGGTCCACCAGCGCCCCGAGCGTCTCCCCTTCGATGTATTCCATAACCACGTTGAGCTCGTCGCCCACATGACGACAATCGACGATTCTGGGCAGGTGCTCAAAACGCCTGCCTGCCCGCTGAACGGCAAACAGACGCTCGTATGCCCCGCCGATTTGAGCCGAAGCATCGATGCGTTTACGGACAAAGGGGCCGAGCGAGCCACCGCCGGTTCCTTCAAAGTACACGAGCTCGGTTGTTTCAACGGTCGAGCGCTTAAGTACAAGCTCCACGCGATAGCTGTCGTCGCAATCGAGCGACGCCAGGTGCTCGGCAAGCGCTGCGGTCAGCTCGTCATCGGAATATGTTGGGGTCTGAGTATCCATAGCCTCCATCATAGCGCAGGGCGCAGACACCCCATGGCATCCGCGCCCCGTTCGTTTGCATCGTTGTTCGGCAGCTCCGCCGGCTCAGATATCAGCCGCTAACTCACCGTCTCCTCGCCAAAGCGATACAGCTCCTCGTTGACCTTTTGGAGGCTGCACCCGCGATCGATGCAAAAGATGATAATCGCATCGCGGCGGTCCTTACAGTTAAGGACGCTTACCCCGGCAGCCGTCAACGCACGGTTGGTCTCTTTGAGCGTCAACGCCATCGCAAAGGCAATCTGCAGCACCTTATTGCGACTCGGATGACGCGCGCCGGTAAAGATCTGATAGCCAAAGGTCTCATTGAGATCGGCCATACGAACCACGCGCGAGCGCTCCAAGCCCTTTTCCTGCAGCAGCCGCTTCAGGTAGTCCGAAAGCGACGGGGCGGCAAAGTCGTGCTCCCTGATATAGCCATCGATGTTCGGCGCATCGAGAAGCTCATTGAGCAACTCCTCGGTCAGCTTTTTATCGGGCATACGACTTCACCTCCCATACGGCGCAACGGCAGCGACATGCTAGGCCAACACCCAGCTTGCAGTTGCAGACTTATCAAACATGTTGGCAAAATACAGTGCCTTCTTGATATCGCCATCAAAGTAGATATTACCCGCCACAGAGCCACCAGCGGCAAGGGTACCAGACTGCAGCTCATCGGAGCCCTCGCTGTAGTAACCCTGATTCTGCTGAGCGCCGTTGGCGTCCTCGCCCTTCCAGTCGTAGATGTTGTAATCTGCGCCCTCATCGCCATTGTTGACGTACGTGACGTGAATGCCCGTCATGGTCGAACCGTCATAATTTGTGAGGCCGGGCTGGACGGAATCGACAACGACGGAAAGACCGGCAGCCGTGGTCACCGTCGCACCAACCGCCAGGTCAGTCGTAG
>CABQNF010000141.1 GCA_902465465.1 uncultured Collinsella sp.
CCCCACGACTGGCGGCGTGACCGCGAGCTTTGCCATGGAGGGCGACATTATCCTGGCCGAGCCCGATGCCCTGACGGCATTTGCCGGCCCGCGCGTGATCGAGCAGAACATGCACAAGCGTCTGCCCAAGGGATTCCAGCGCTCCGAGTTTTTGCTGGAGCACGGCTTTTGCGATGCCGTCGTTCCACGTGGCGAGATTGCGCTCACGGTAGGCGAGCTGCTGGCACTGCACGAAGGGCACGCGCCCGGCCTGGGGGCACCGCATGAGATCTTGCGTACGGGCCGCCGCGGCAAAAAGCTGGGACACTTGTTTAAGCGCTCGCCGGCACCAAAAACCGCGCTCGAGATTGTCAAGCAGACCCGCTCGGCAGATCGTGCCACGGCGGGTGAGATGATCTCGCTGAGCCTGGATGGATTTGTGGAGCTGCACGGCGACCGCTACTTTGGCGACGATGCTGCCGTGTTGGGCGGCATCGGTTGGAAAGACGGGCGACCCGTGACGGTTATCGCCATCGAGCGCGGCACCACGACCAAAGAGCGCATGCGGCGCAACTTTGGCATGGCGCATCCCGAGGGTTATCGCAAAGCGCGTCGCCTGATGCGCCAGGCCGAAAAGTTTGGTCGACCGGTTCTGTGCCTGGTCGATACTTCGGGTGCGTTTTGCGGCATCGGCGCCGAGGAGCGCGGCCAGGGCGAGGCGATTGCCCAGAATCTCATGGAGATGAGCGGTCTTAAGACGCCGATTGTCTCGGTGGTGACAGGCGAGGGCGGCTCTGGTGGCGCGCTGGCGCTGTCCGTGGCCGACCGCATCCTGATGCTCTCGAGCTCGGCCTATTCGGTCGTGAGCCCCGAGGCCTGTGCGTCGATCCTGTGGAAGGATACCGAGCGCGCGAATGAGGCCGCCGAGGCGCTGAAGCTCACGGCCCCCGATCTGCTGGCGCTCGGCATCATCGACGGTATTGTCGACGATAAGGGCCTGTCGCATGAGGACATTGCCGGTGCCGTCATGTCCTCGGCATTTGCAGCCTTTGATACGCTTGGGCGGCTCGACGACGCGACCCTCACAAACCTCCGCTACGAAAAGTACCGCGCAATCGGTCGATACCGCACGATGTGACAAAGGGATAGCCCGCATGTCACATTGGGAAAGGGTTCCTGTGTCACAAGTTTCTAACACCTCGTTTACAACGACGGTTTCATCAAATGCCATGGCCGTGGTGGACTATCTGTCCAAAAGCATGATGTCAGCGCTGCCCTTTATTGTCTGCGCGGCGTTGTTTCGCACCGTCGCCGTCATTATGGGCGAAGGCATGCTGGGCCTGTGGTCTGCCGATTCCGAAATCTATCGCCTGTTCTACAGTTGGCTCTACAACGCCGGCTACTACTTTTTGCCCATTTATCTTGGTTGGGCGGCCGCCCGCCAGCTCGGTTGCTCGGAGCAGCTGGGCATGATGCTGGGCGGCGTATTGATTGCGCCCGATCTGCTTAAGCTCGTCGATGTCGCATCGACGACGGGGGCATCGACGACTTCCGTGTATGGTCTGGTTCCTGCACCGGTCAACGATTACACGACGACTGTTATTCCGGTTCTCCTCTCGGTGCCCGTGCTATGGCAGGTGGAGCGTTTCTTTCGGCGCGTAATTCCTAAGGCCGTGGCGTTTTCGTTCGTTCCGTTTGCAACCATGCTTGTCATGGTTCCGGTTTCGCTGTGTATTACGGCGCCGGCGGGCAGCTATCTGGGCATGCTGTTGGGGCAGCTTATGTTTATGCTTGGCAATTCCGGTGGCATCGTGTCGCTGCTTACGCTCATGGGGCTTGCCGCGGGCTGGGAGTTTCTTAAGATTGCGGGCGTCAGCAACGTTGTCCTATCGCTTGCGTACGCGCAGTTTATGAGTGTGGGAACGGATTCGTGCATTCTCATTGCCGCGACGATGGCGACGTTCGCCGTTTGGGGCATGCCCTTTGGTGCGTCGCTCCGCGTTGCGGATAAGGACGAGAAAGCGCTCATGCTGGGCTATTCAATCTCGGGTGTTCTTGGCGGCGTAGGCGAGCCGGCGCTGTACGGTTGCGGCTTTAAATATGGCAGGTGCCTGACGTGCATGGCCATTGGCGGCGCCGTCGGAGGCCTTGTTGCAGCCGTGGGCCACGTTACGGCTTATACCATCGGCATGACGAATGTCCTCATGGTCATTGGCTTTGCCACGGGCGGCATCTCGAACCTGCGCTGCCGGCGGCACGGCATTTACGGTGTCTGCGGCGCTGAGCTACTGCTTTGGCGTGGTGCCGACGAAGGAGCAGGCGGCAGAAGACGAAGCCGATCTGCCCGAAACCTCGAAGAGCGTGGCCGAAGCAAGCGCATAAACCTGTGCGAAAAAAGAACGATTCCTTTGTCATGCTCCAAGGCCGCGGCTCGTGTGGGTTGCGGCCTTTTTGTATCTGGAGGACAAAGTGGCTACACTACAATCCGTTTGAGCAATAGATATATATAGGTAGTACCGTGGGGGCGGATGCAGATGGTCGAGTGGATAGTTAAGCGCGCGCAGGGCGATCGTGCGCGTGTGGGCACGTTAGCGGGCATGGTGTGTATTGTCGCTAATGTGGCGCTTTGTGCTGCGAAGGGCGCAATTGGTGTGCTGTCGGGATCGGTTTCGATTGTGGCGGATGCCATGAACAACCTATCCGATGCCAGCTCGAATATCGTGAGCGTGCTGGGCTTTAAGCTGGCGAGCAAGCCGGCCGACCCCGAGCATCCTTACGGCCACGGTCGCTACGAGTATCTCTCGGGTCTGGTCGTGGCGGCACTCGTGCTGCTGATTGGCGTTGAGCTGGTGAAGTCCTCGGTTGAGCGCGTCATCCACCCCGAACCTGTCGAGTTCTCGCTTGCCCTGGTGGCAGTTCTCGTGCTTTCGATGGTCGTAAAGCTCTGGATGGCGGCCCTCAACCAAAAGCTCGGCGATCGCATTGAGTCCGAGACGTTGCATGCGACCGCGCAAGATTCCAAGAACGATGTCCTTGCCACGGGCGCCGTGCTGGCGTGCGCAATTGTTTCGCAGGTGACGCACATCAACCTTGACGCATGGGTCGGCCTTGCCGTTGGCACCTATATTGGCTGGAGCGGCTTTGAACTTATTCAAGATACGGTAAGCCCGCTTTTGGGTCAGTCGCCCGATCCTAAGCTGGTCAAGCACATTCGAGACAAGATCATGAGCTATCCTGGCGTTTTGGGCGTTCACGATTTGATGGTTCACGACTACGGCCCGGGCAGGAAGTTTGCAAGTGCGCATGCCGAGATGGCGGCCGAGGCCAGCCCGCTGGAAAGTCACGACACGCTCGACAATATTGAGCAGGCGTTTAGGAACGAAGACGGCATGATTGTCACGCTCCATTACGATCCCATCGTGACCGACGATCCAAAGGTGGCGAGCATGCGCCTGCGTATCAACGCAATGGCTCAGGAGATCGATAGCCGCCTCTCGATTCATGACCTACGCTGTGTGCCGGGCCCTACGCACACCAATGTGATTTTTGACTGCGTGCGACCCTCGGATTTGGCGATGAGCGCCGAGGACCTAAAGCGCGCGTTGGCGAAACGTGTCGAATCCGAATATCCCAAGTCGATTGCCAAGATCACGATCGATGAAGACTACGTAGGCCATGCCCACGAGTAAGGCTGTGCCGGCAAAGCAAGTTATACAGAAGGGGAGAGCATGAAGCGCCTATACCTACTCCGCCACGGCCAGACGGAATTCAACGTCAAAAAGCTGGTCCAGGGCCGCTGCGATTCACCGCTGACCGACCTTGGCCGCAAACAAGCGGGAATGGCAGCCGCATGGCTCAAGAGCCACGACGTTGTCCCCGACAAAGTGGTCTCTTCGCCCTTAGGCCGAGCCATGGACACGGCTCAGCTCGTCGC
>CABQNF010000142.1 GCA_902465465.1 uncultured Collinsella sp.
AAAAAATTTCCGGGCCTTCTTGAGTCAAGACCATGCGTGAGGTTCGAGTTCCTCACTTACCGAAGCATCGAGGGAAAGCGCGTGCGTGTCAAGGTTGTCTGGTCCAGTTGCTGGCTCGATGCCTCGAGATGTTCGCCTCAAGTGCGACCTGCCCCTATTGGAAAAGGATGCCGAAGATGTATTTGGTGATGGCGGAGCGGCGGATGACCCCCACGAGTTTGCCCTCGTCATCAACCACAGGAAGCTTCTTGAACTTCTTCTTCGCCAGCAGCGCGGCGACGCGGGCGATGCTCTGCTCGGGACGGGCACACACTACCTGGCGCGTCGCGAAATCCATGACGCAGCGATCCTTCAGGTCTTCGATGCGCTGCTCAAGGCTCTGATCGTCGAAGTACAGCATGGACGCGTCGCCGCCCGTGAAGATGGTGTGAGCGCGATGCTGCGCGATGGCTCCCATGACATCGCCGTCGGAGATGAACCCGACCACCTGGTTGCGCTCATCGATTACGGGCATGCTGCTCACCTCGTTTTCGGCGAGCATGCGCACCACGTCGGAAATCGTGCAATCCTGCGTGCAGGTGAACGGCTCTTCAAACATGATGCTCGAAACGGGCGTCCCCTCGAGCTCGAGCGGGATGCGCTCGGACAGAATCTCGGACATCGCTTATGCCTCCTTCGTTTTCGGTGCGGTTTTCTTGGTGCGCACGCTGAATATGGCGCAGATAAGGGAAACGAGGCCGATTGCCGCGCACACCTTGTAAGCGACGCCCGCGCCCACGGCGGTGGCTACTTGGATGCTCGCATCGACGCCGGCCGACGCGGTGACGCTTGTCATGACCGTGATGATGAGCGCCGTGCACAAACCGCCGGCGACCTGGCGGCCGGTGTTCGCGATGGCGTTGCCGTGGGCGATCATGTCATTTTTCAAGGCATTGACACCCCATGTGTTCACCGGCATGTTCGCGAGCGACTGGCCGGCGGACTGCAGCATGCAGAACAGCGCAACCACCAAGATGGGCGTGTTTACCGTCGAAAGCGAGAGCAGGAACAGGGCGCCGGTCATGAGGGCCAGGCCGACGATCGAGATGGCACGCGGACCGAACTTGTCGAACACCACGCCGGAGATAGGGCTGATGATGATGCCCACCGCCGCGGCGGGAAGCATGGCCATGCCGGTTTCGAAGGCCGAAGCGCCAAGCGAGGTTTGCAGCAGCAACGGCAACAGCGTGTTGGTGACCAGGCATGCGGCGTTGATGAGCGTGACGATGATGGCGGCCACGCGGAACTCGCGCGTCTTGAGCGTGCCCAGTTGAAGCAGCGGGTCCTCGATTTTGCCCTGGCGTACGACGAACAGCACCAAGCACACGACACCCGCGACGATCGAGCCGAGCACCACGGGGTTGCCCCAACCCATCGACGAGGCGCTCGAGAACCCGTAGAGAAGTCCGCCGAAGGCGATGGTGGAGAGGACGACCGAGGGCAGGTCGAGCTTGGGGTTCTTCAGCTCGCCCACGTTTTTCAGCATGAACACGCCCAGCACCAGCACGAGAATTGCGAGGGGGACGATGGCGCCGATCATGGTGCGCCAGCCGTACGTGTCGATCACCGCACCGCCTACGACGGGGCCGACCGCGGGACCCGCCGACATGACGATGCCCGCCATGCCCATAGCCGTTCCTCGTTTCTCGACGGGGAACACCAGCATGGGAACCACCGAGACAAGCGGCATGAGCACGCCTGAGCCCGCCGCTTGCAACACGCGACCGATGATGAGGAACAGGAAATCAGGGGCTGCGGCGCACAGCAGCGTGCCCAGCGCGAACACCAGCGTCGCCCCGAAGAATAGCGCGCGGGTGCTGAACTTGTCGATAAGGAACGCCGAAACGGGGACCATGATGCCGCTCACCAGCGGGTATATGGACATGATCCACTGGGCAGTCGAGGCATCGATGGCGAAATCGGACATGATGACCGGCAGCGCAGGCGACATCACCGTTTGGTTCAGTAGCGCCAAGAAGGCACCCAGGACGACGACCGCGACGATGCGGATCTGGGTACCGGTAATGCGCCCATTGGCGGGCGCGACCGTACAATTATCAGACATAAGCTTCCTTCGTATCTATTCGATTCTTCGCCGAAGGCGCGCCGGCCCACGGGCGAAATAACATGCACGTGCTATGCGTGCATCAGATACGACAGGAAGAAAGCGGCTGCTCAGAGCGCACTTGGGGAACAACAGGAGAGGCCCCGTATACCAGGGGCCGCCGAATTGCGATGTATGCTTTGGTCAAATCCTTCATAGCGGGGAGGTATTCTAGCAGCCGTCTTCGCCCCTTTCAAGGGATGTAACCCAGACGTTGATTTTCTTCACCGAGGCGCCATCGTTGACGGGTGGCGTGCTTCTCTATCGCCACACCGCGGGGCGAGGGAACGCCGCGGCGAGCTTGTACATCGGCTATGTGTGCAGCTGCGAGCGTGTCGCCGGCGCGCGCTGGGCGCCAGTCCGATCCGGCCGACTCTTGCCGACGGTCGGTCGCCGTCCTCCTCCATCTCCGCCTGCTCTGTTTTTGCTCGGCTCCCTTGTCGTATCATGGACGGACGAGAATTGAGCGAAGACGGTACGTATGAACATCCAGATATTCGGCACGAAGAAAAGCTTCGATACTAAGAAGGCGCAGCGCTATTTCAAGGAACGTCGTGTGAAGTTCCAGTTCATCGACTTGAAGGAAAAGGGGATGAGCAAAGGCGAGCTCGAAAGCGTGGCGCGCGCCGTCGGCGGGATCGACGCTGTGATCGATCCAAAGGCGAAAGATGCCGACACGGTTGCGCTCGTACAGTATCTTGCTGCCGACCAGAAGTTCGAAAAGGTGCTCGATAACCAGCAGATTCTTCGTGAGCCCATCGTTCGCAACGGCCGCCAGGCAACCGTTGGCTACGAGCCTGACGTGTGGAAGGGCTGGGAATAAAGTGAAGCGCCCACGCCCGTGGTTTTATCCACGGACGCGGGCGCTTGCGTAAGACGTCTCTTGTCGTTTGAGTGGAGCGCCCCGGCGGCGCTGAACAACGCGCCCCGGTGACGTGGCTCGGGGCTCTTTGTGCCGCGCATCTATGAGAGGAGATATTTGATGCGCATGGGCGCTACTCCATGTAGCCACCCTGAATGGCAGAAACTGCATGCTCGGTAAAGAACTTGAGCGTGCCGGAGGTATAGCGATTAGCCTTGGGCTTCCAAGCGGCTCGGCGCTCGGCCAGGACGGCATCGATCTCGGCCGGCTCCATCTCCTTGCCGGCGATGCCCACAATAGACAGCGAGCGCTCGGGGATGTTGATCTGGATCAGGTCGCCCTCCTCGATCAGGGCAATCGGGCCGCCCACGGCAGCCTCGGGCGAAACGTGACCGATAGCCGGGCCCTTGGAGGCGCCGGAGAAGCGGCCGTCGGTGATCAGGGCAATGCTCGCGCCCAGCTCGGGGTCGCTGGCGATAGCCTCGGTGGTGTAGAACATCTCGGGCATGCCGGAGCCCTTGGGGCCCTCGTAGCGAATGATGACGGCGTCGCCGGGCCTGACCTCGTGCGTCAGGACGGCGTGGATAGCGTCCTCCTCGCAATCGAACGGACGTGCCTTAAGCGTGGCCTGGAACATCTCGCGCGGAACAACGGTGTGCTTGACGACGGCGCCCTCGGGGGCAAGGTTGCCGTGGAGGATGGCGATGGAGCCGTCGGTGCCGAAGGCCTGGTCAAACGGACGGATGATGTCCTCGCGCTTGAGATTCCACTTCTCCAGGTAGCGGCCGCACTTCTCGTAGTAACCGTTGTTCTTAAGGTCCTCGAGGTTTTCGCCGAGGGTCTTGCCGGTGACGGTCATGACATCGAGG
>CABQNF010000143.1 GCA_902465465.1 uncultured Collinsella sp.
TGGCGGCAACGCGGTAAACTTCGCCGTTTATGCCAAGAAATGCGGTGCCGCACGCTCCGCATACATGGGCATTTTTGGCAATGATGCCGCTGCTGAGCATGTCATTGCAAGCCTCGAGGATGAGGGTATCGAGCTTGACAAGTGCGAGCAGATGATTGGCGAGAACGGAGCGGCTCGCGTGACCGTCGTCGACGGTGACCGTGTCTTCCTCGGCTCCAACGAGGGCGGTATCCGTGGCGATGCGCGCTATGTCCTCGATCGCTTTGACCTTTCGTACATGAAGCAGTTCGATGTGGTTCATTCGGGCAACTATTGCTTTACCGAGCGCGAGCTTCCCAAGTTGAAGGCTGCGGGCGTCACGGTCTCTTTTGACTTTTCGGACGACTCCACCGACGAGTACTACGAGCAGATTGCGCCCTACGTCGATTTTGCTTTCTTTAGCGCGGCGGATGCCGCGAGCGAGGACGAGATTCGCGAGCGTTTGGCATGGGTGAAGGGCCTGGGTCCGCGTTTTGTGTCGGCTACGGCGGGCGCCGAGGGCTGCATTGCTTACGACGGCGAGCGTTATTACCGCCAGCTGGCTAAACCGGTAACGGACATGAAGGACACCATGGGGGCGGGCGACTCGTTCCTCACCTCGTTTTTGATGTGCTATCTCGATTCCGCTAAGCGTGGTGAGGATGGCGCCGAAGCCATCGAGCGCGCGCTCGACTTTGCTGCCGGGTTTGCCTCGACCGTGTGCGGTATGGAAGGTTCTTGGGGCCACGGAGCACCAATCGTCGAATAGCTTAAGAAAGCGTACGGCGGTTTGGCTATGAGGCCTTGGACAGCCGATGCAAAACAATAAGCGAAACGCGAAAAGGGGGCTCGCCATGTGGTGGGTCCCCTTTTGAACATTGGAGAAGACCATGGGAATTAAAGCGTGTGCGGCTGGTTTTTGCTGCGCGGACGTCTATCAAAACATCGGCGTGTTCTATCCGACTGGTAACGGCATTGACTGGGGTATCCATCTTGCACGAATGGGCGTTTCGGTATCCGCCGTGTCGGTTGTCGGCAAGGACGAGTACGGAGACAAGATGAGAGAGGCACTGGCCGGTGAGGGGTTCGATATCTCACATCTGCGGGTGGAGGATGGCGACACCTCGGTGATGCTCATGGCATTGAAAGACGGCGTCGATCGCGTGCATCTCGAGGCAATCGATGGCGTAATGGAGACATATCGTCCGAATGAAGATGACCGGGCGTTTATCCTAGAGCATGACATCATTCATACCGACCTGTTTGGCAATTGTTTGGACCTCCTGTCCGAATGGCACGATGCGGGCAAGACGGTGGTTATGGACTTCTCGGTGTTCAGCCAGGATCCCGAATATGCATGTGAGAATCATTTTCCCTACGTTGACTACGCATTTATGTCGTTTGAAGAGGACACTCCGGAGCTACGAGACTGGGTACGCCACGTGCAGGAATTGGGACCGCGCGTTGCGGTTGCCACGCTTGGCGAGAAGGGAAGCATTGCCTATGACGGTGAGCGCTTCTATGAGTGCGGGATCGTACCGGCGGAGAAGGTCGTTAATACCGTGGGTGCCGGCGACTCGTATATTGCCGGGTTTACCAAGGGCGTGATCGATGGCCTTGATATTCCGGCGTGTATGAAGGCGGGCGCTGAGCTGTCGTCCCGAGTGATTGGTTCGTTTGAGCCGTACTAGGGTCAAATGCCTGGAAAGGAGTACGAAATGGTTATCGACATGTTGGTTCAGCCCATGCTCTACGGCGAGATCTGTACGCCGGGTGATGAGCCTGATGGATTCGGTTTTTGGTCACGAGAATTTGGTATGGGGCATATGGGTCCCATGGATTGGGACGAGCTTCAAGTTGAGATGGACGTCTGCGATGTGCAGAAGAGCTTGCTCATGCCGCTCGATGTAACCACGGCATGCGGAGGGCATTTTGGCACCAATGACCAGATTGCCATGCTGGTTGCCGCGCATCCCGATCGTCTGTGGGGATTTGCGAGCGTAGATCCGCGGGTGAGCAGTGCCGCAGGCGAATTGGAGCGCGCCTTTACCGAGCTGGGGGCAAAGGGGCTTTGTCTGCATCCGGCAAAGCAGGGTTTTGACCCCGATGATGCTGTGGCTGAGCCGCTTTACGAGCTGTGCGAGCGCTATAACAAGCCGGTGGTTTTCCATGCCGGTATGTCTTGGGAGCCGGGCGCAGAGCTCTCGCGCAGTAACCCGCTTGCATTTGAGCACACAATCGCAACGCATCCAAATGTGCGTTTTAGTTTGACCCACTTTGGCTGGCCCTGGGTGCGCGAGACCGTGGCGATGCTGCTCAAGTATCCCAACTGCTACACGGACACCTCTATCACTTACATCGATTCGCCCGAGGAGATGATGCAGCGTCTTTTCACGGTCGATATGGGGCCGCTGTGGTATGAGCGCGCGCTATCGCATCAAGTGATGTTCGCCAGCAATACGCCGCGTTTCCGTGCGTTCAAACTCAAGCGGGCGCTCGATACCGTGTCCATGCGCGATGATGCGCGAGAAAGGCTCTACTGGGGTAATGCCCTGCGTTTTCTTGAAGGGGATGAGTAAACATGGTGACGCTCGAAACATTGAGCTATCTATCGACTGCTCCGGACCAGTTCATCGATATTACCGAAGACGTGCACGCTGCCATCGAACGCAGCTCGGTGACCAATGGCTTGGCAGCGATTATTTTGTCGCATACGACCTGTGGAATCGTGGTAAACGAGGGGCTGCCCTGCGTGGAGACGGATCTTATGGAAACGCTTGATCGCATCGCCCCACTCGATGCCCCCTATGCGCATGCACACTTCCTGCCGAGCTATGGAGCCACCGGCAACAACTCCTGTGGGCATATCAAGAGCATGATTTGTGGAAACAGTTGCTTCTTTCCCGTCCAAGATGGCCACATCGTGTGTGGAGGTGCCCAGAACATCTATCTTGCGGAGTTTGACGGTCCGCAGAAGCGAAAAGTGTACGTCGAAGTGCTGGGGGAGTAACGTCCCCGCGATAACCCTATGAAGGAGCACGTTATGTCGTTTCTAACCTCGATGTTCAAGACCGAAAAGCCGGTCATCGGAATGCTGCACTTGCGTCCTCTGCCGGGCGATCCACTGTATTACCCGGGCGGAAGCGTGTCGCAGGTCGTGGAAGCCGCCAAGCGCGATCTCGAGGCGTTGCAGCAGGGCGGTGTCGATGGCATTTTGATTACCAATGAGCTCTCGATGCCCTACGAGCAGCACGTTTCTCCCTCAACCCTTGCATCGATGGGCTATGTAATCGGGACTCTATCCCATGATCTGTCGACTCCTTGGGGAGCTGAGGCTATTTACGATGGTGATGCCACAATCGAGCTGTGCGCTGCCGTCGATGCACAGTTCACGCGCTGCAATTTTTGCGGTGCCTGGGCCGGTGATCTCGGGCTGATTAACCGAGATTTCGCGCACACCATGCGTCGCAAGGCGGCGCTGCGCTTGGACGACCTCAAGCTTTTTCACTTCATCACGAGCGAGGGGGAGGTTTATCTCAACGACCGCACGACTGCGGACATTGCCGATTCGCTTCTCTTTAATTGCCTACCGGATGCGATGGTCATCGGCGGTTCGGCTGCCGGTCGTGGCGCTTCGGGCGAGCTTGCCGATGAGGTTCGCGAGCGTGTTGGCGAAGTGCCTATGGTATGCGGCACCGGTTGTCGCGAAAATATCGTGGCTGACGTATTTGCTCACTACGATGGCGCGTTTGTCGGCACGTGCTTAAAGCGCGACGGAAAGCTGGATGCCCCGGTTGATGTTGAGCGG
>CABQNF010000144.1 GCA_902465465.1 uncultured Collinsella sp.
ATAGCCTCTGAGCTGCGAACATTTGGTGGGCGTTAGAAGATTTGAACTTCTGACCTCTTCCGTGTCAGGGAAGCGCTCTCCCCCTGAGCTAAACGCCCGATCAAGGGTACGCAAGCGCGCAAGGGATAATATAACGGAGCCTGAACTCGGTGGCAAGAACATTTTTAAAAATCGCTTACATTGTGGAATTCGGGGGCTTTGTCATATCCATCTCAAAAGTGCCT
Source organism: uncultured Collinsella sp. (assembly GCA_902465465.1). Lineage (GTDB taxonomy): Bacteria > Actinomycetota > Coriobacteriia > Coriobacteriales > Coriobacteriaceae > Collinsella. The sequence goes on from CABQNF010000144.1 coordinate 225, forward strand.
GCTGCCGCGATTTGGCTGTCGCATAATGCAAGGCCATTGCGGTATCGAGCTATGGAAAGACGCCTGCGGAATTGTCCTACCGATAAGCGGACAAGCCTCCAGCTGGTGACTTCGCCGTGGTAAGGTAAGCCGAATTGTTTCCAGGCTGTTTCGGGGGAGTGGAATGAGCAAAGAGTGTGTCGAGCAGGTCGAAGGCGCAGGGGCTTCGGTGCCGATGACCGATATATCGAACATTGATGTGCCCGAGGGCACCGACGAGCTCAGCCGCAACACCCGTCGCGCCTGGCGCGAGCGCCTTAACGATGCGTCGTCGCGCAAGATGATCACGGGCGTTTTGGCTACGCTGGTGGGCGGTTCGTTTTGGGGCTTCTCGGGCACCAGCGCGAGTTTTTTGTTCGATACCTACCATGTCGATACGCTGTGGCTTATGAGCGTGCGTCAGATTCTCGCCGGCCTGCTCTTTATGGCTGTGGTTGTCACGCGCGACCGCGCACGCCTGGTCAAGCTTTGGACGACGCCCGCTGATCGCAAGCAGCTGCTGCTCTTTACCGCTTTTGGCCTGCTGTTCAACCAGTTTTGCTATCTTTCGGCCGTGCGCCTGACGAACGCCGGAACCGCGACGGTGCTCCAGTGCCTGCAGCTCGTTATCATCATGGGCTACGCCTGCGTGACCGATCGCCGCATGCCGCGTACTCGCGAAGTCATCGGCATTGGCCTGGCTCTGGGTGGAACCTTTTTAATCGCCACCGGCGGCGACCCCACCAGCCTGAATATCTCGCCGCTTGGCCTGGCAGCAGGTCTTATGTGTGCGGTCAGCGCCGCGTGTATGGCGGTGATTCCCGCCAAGATCCTGCCCGAATACGGCAGCCCCATCGTCACGGGCTCGGCAATGCTCACGGCGGGCGTGGTCTCGTGCGTCTTCGTGCAGCCCTGGGCGCATATGCCGGCGCTCGACGCTGCCGGCATCGAGGCGCTCGCGGTGTTCGTGGTTATCGGCTCGTTTTTTGCTTACATGCTCTATATGCAGGGCGTTAAGGACATCGGCTCGGTGCGCGCGAGCCTCATCGGAACTGTGGAGCCGGTTTCGGCGACCATCACCAGTGCCGTTATGCTGGGGACGGTGTTTTTGCCAACCGACCTTATCGGCTTTGCCATGATCATCGTGATGATGTTCCTCACGGTGTAGCTGGCACCGCCGCCAAGACAGAAAAGGTGTTGTGCTGCATTTTCGCCAATTGACGTCCGTGTCTGGAGTTTAGCTGTCGATGCTCAAAATGCCATAAACTAGTAACGTTATGGACTTTTTCATTGCGACTCAATTGCGAGGATTTCTTTATGGCTGGTAATCACTTTAAGGGCAGCGATAGCGGCCGCCCTGCAGTTCCGCCGCGTCCGAACGGGGCTGGTAAGGCCGGCACGCCGGGCGGCGCTGGACAGGGCGGTTCCGGTAAGCGCGTGTCCCCGGGCGAGACGGCGATGTTTACCGCTCTGTACGAGCAGTCTCAAAAGGCAAAAAAGACCGGCCGTGCAAGAGGGAATGTCTTTGCGGGCGGTGCAACCTCCGCGTCGCAGCCGAGCGGGGCTCCTTCGGCACCTGCGAACAGCGCAGGTGCTGCCAACGCCGCGAATGCCGCCGGCAACGTTAATGCCGGCAAGGCCGACAACAATACTCCCTCTGCCGGTGGCGCGGGGCTTACGGGCAACCTTGGCACGATCTACACCGGCGCCTCCGAGACTGGCACGTTCGCCCGCCTGGATGATAGCGGTGCCGAGTTTGCGGGCTCGGGTTCCAAGGAAGATTATTACGATTTTGGCTTGAACTACGGTAGCGACGCTTCGTCGAGTTCGACCTCTGACGGTCTGGTCCGTCATCGCCATCGCAAGGGCGAGCGCAAAAAGCGTCACACCGGCGCCATTATTGCCGCTGTAGTCGCGGTGCTTCTCGTTGCGCTTGGCGCAAGCGGCTTTATGCTGCTTAACTCGGCAAAGACCGTAAAGAGCGAAGCGAAGGAGGCTGTCGAGATCGTCGGTGGCCTTAAGGACAAGGTCACGTCGGGCGATTTTTCGACGCTGCCTGACGACGCGAAGAAGATCGATGAGCTCTGCAACAGCATGAAGGCGGAGACCTCGAGCCCGCTGTGGGCGGCGGCTTCGTTTATCCCGGTGTATGGCAGCGATATCAATGCGGCCCGCACCATGATTGACGCCCTGTCCGATGTCTCGAGCAATGCGCTGGTTCCCATGGCCGATAACCTTTCGCAGGCTACGCCCGGCAAACTGTTCCAGGACGGCATGATTAACGTGTCCGCGCTGCAGGCGGTCGCCGATTCGCTTTCCAGCAGCTCGAAGGTGTTCAAGAGCGCCAACGAGAAGATCCAGGGCATTGGCGATACTCATATTTCTCAGGTGACCGAGCTGGTCGATAAGGCCAAGGACGGCTTTGCCACCCTCAACGGTGCGGTTGACGCGGCGGAGAAGGTCGCCCCCGTCCTTCCCCAGATGCTCGGCGCCAACGGCCAGACGCGCAACTACCTTATGTACGCCATGAACAACGTCGAGATTCGTGCTTGCGGCGGCTTTGGCGGTTCGCAGGGCCTGATTTCGGTCACTGACGGCCAGATGTCGATTGGCGAGTTTGTTCCCCGCATTGGACTCAGCGAGGATGAGGCAGTCGAGAGCGTCGACGAAGAGGATGAGGCGCTGTTCGGCAACCACAGTAACCTGTACAACTCGGGCAATACCTATTCGCCTGATTGGCCCCGCAACTCGCAGCGTGTCGCCGCGCTGTGGAAGTCCCAGTATGGACAGGACGTTGATGGCGTCATCGGTATCGACCCGGTGTTCCTGCAGTATCTGCTGGGCCTGGTCGGTAATGTCTCGCTGCCCGACGGAACGGTTGTCGACGGCACCAACGCGGCGAAGGTTCTCATGCACGATGTGTATTGGAACTATCCGGTCGAGGAATCGGACGGCATCTTTGCGGCTGTTGCCAGCGCCGCCTTCGACAAGATTCTCGGTGGCATCGGTGACGTCGACGTTACAAAGCTTGTCGGTGCATTCGAGCGCGGTGCCGAAGAGGGCCGTCTGATTGCTTGGATGAGAAACGATGATGAGCAGAATGCCATCAAAGAGACGGGCATTGACGCTTCGCTGCCCGATCCGGATGATCCGAGTGCCGATCCCGTTGCCGGCGTTTACTTTAACAACCTGAGCTTCTCCAAGCTCGACTGGTATCTGAACGCCGACACGCAGATCGGCCAGGGCATCAAGAACGGCGACGGCACGTGCTCGTATCGCATCACCGTTACTCTGACGAACATCATGACGCAGGAGGAGGCAGGCAAGCTGCCCGACTACGTTGCGGCGAGCGCACCCGATGCCGCGCGTGACGACGAACGCCTGAATGTCTCGTTGTTTGCCCCGACGGGCGGCAACATCAGTGACCTTACGGTTGAGGGCACACAGTTTGGTCTTGGCGCCGCTACGTGGCATGGAATCCCCTTCTATTCGGGCACCGTTGACCTGCATGCTGGCGAGACGACGACGATCACGTATACGCTGACCACGTCGGCCGAGGCGGGGGACAAGCCGCTTA
>CABQNF010000145.1 GCA_902465465.1 uncultured Collinsella sp.
GCTGTGGCGCAAAAGATTGCCGACGAGCTCGATCTTCCGTTGGAGTTTGAGGACGAGCGTCTGTCCTCGCAAGAGGCCAAGCGTATCCTGCGCGAGCAGGGACTCAACGAAAAGCAGATGAGGGGCAAGATCGACATGATTGCCGCCAGCCTGTTTTTGCAGACGTGGCTCGATCGTAAAAACGAGGAGGTTTCGCATGCCTAGTGCTTCCGATCCGCGCCAGCCGAATCGTACACAGCAGCCGGCGTCGCGCCCTGCCCAGCCTGGCCAGCGTCCGGCACAGCCGACGCAGCGCGCAGCTCAGCCTGCCGCGCGCCCGGCGCAGTCCTTCTCTCGTTCGGCCCAACCTGTTCAACGGACGGGTCAGCAGCCTTCTGCTCGTTCGGTTCAGCATTCGGCTTCTCACGCGGTTCAGCAGCCCACTGCTCGTACGGCCCAGCCTGCAGGCGGCACCCGCTTTAAGCAGCAGGCACCTACCCAGCGAACGCAGGCCCCCCAATCGCATTCGCATCACGCTCGTGGTTCGCATGGCGTTGCTCCGGCGACCCGCTCGAGCTACAACACGCATGCTCGTCGCGGTGCTCAAAAGAAAAGCTCCCCGGTGCCTATGATTATCGGTGGCGTTGTTGCCGTGCTTGCGCTTGTCGCGATCGTTTTCTTTGTCGTGCCAGCCGTCAAGGGCTTCTTTGGCGGTGAGGGTGCGAAAGTCGTTGCAGGCCAGCAGGTTACTATCACGATTCCCGATGGTGCCTCGGGTGACAGCATCGCTTCGATTCTCTCCGAGAACCATATCGTAGAAAATCCCAAGGATTACTATGCGGCGGTGAAAAAGCTCAACGCCGATATGTCGCTCAAGCCTGGTGATTATTCGTTCACCACACTCATGGATGCGACCAAGGTTGTTCAGCAGCTCATGGAAGGCCCCAACGCGGGCTCCAATACGCTGACTATCCCTGAGGGCCTGACGGTCGATCAAGTCGCCGACCGTGTGGCCCAGGCCTACGACAGCATCTCTAAGGAAGACTTCCTCAACCAGGCCAAGGCCTCCAACTACGTGGACGACTATAGCTTCCTTAAGGGCGCCGCCAACGATTCGCTCGAGGGTTTCTTGTTCCCCAAGACCTATTCGCTGGGCGATTCGCCGACGGCCGATGACGTGATTCGCGCTATGCTCGATCAGTTTAAGACCGAGTACAAGTCGCTTGACTTTGCGAGCTGCGAAGCCAAGATCAAGGAACGCTACGGTGTGGAGATGTCCGACTACGACATCGTCAACTTGGCCTCTATCGTTGAGCGCGAGGGCCTCAACGCCGATCAACGTGCGCATGTGGCCTCGGTTTTCTACAACCGCCTTGCCGGCAAGCTCGACGGTCTGCGCTATCTCAATAGCGATGCGACTATGATGTATGTCACCGGTGGCGAGGTTACCGCCGACGACCTGCAGAGCGATAGTCCGTATAACACCTATAAGCATGAGGGTCTGCCGCCCACGCCCATCTGCTCTCCGTCGCTCGAGGCACTCAAGGCCACGCTTGAGCCGACCGACTCCGATGACCTGTATTTCTACATTACGCAGGACGAGGAGTACTTCTCGCAAACCTACGAAGAGCATCAACAGTCTTGGAATTAGCATGAGGATTTTTAGCCCCAAACGTTACGTTGCCTCGGTCGATCGCATCGACCTTAATACCCTGTGGGCCGACGGCAAACGCGCCATTCTGCTCGATCGCGATAACACCTTGGTGCCGCGCGACACCGAGCAGGTTCCCGCCGCGGTTTCCGCTTGGCTCGATGCCGCCCGCGCCAAAGGCTTTAAGCTGTGCATGGTGTCCAACAACTGGCATCGCGACCAGGTCATGAGCTCTGCACGCGAGCTGGGACTCGAGGCCATCAGCCACGCCATGAAGCCGGCGCCGTTTGCCCTCAAGGCGGGTCTTAAGCGCCTCGGCGCCACGGCCGACGAGGCGGTGCTGATCGGTGATCAGCTCTACACGGACGTGTGGAGCGGCAACTTCGCCGGCGTCGATACCATCCTGGTAAAGCCGCAGGCGACGCAGGACCTGTGGTATACGCAGATCTTCCGTATCTTTGAGCGCCGGGCCCTTCGCGACCTTCCCTGCGAGGAATAGGTCTCGCTATGTCCCAGCACACCAAACACGGCTGCGACCATATCTTCTTTATCGGCTTTTTGGGCGCGGGCAAATCGACGCTCGCGCGCAACGTCGGCACTATGTTCAAGCGGCGTTTTATCGATACCGACCGTCTGGTCGTGCGCCGTTGCGGCAAGTCGGTAACCGAGATTTTTCAGACCGAGGGCGAGGATCGTTTTCGCGAGCTCGAGACCTCGGCGCTCCGTTCGCTCCAAAGTGAGCGCAGCCTGTTGGTTTCGTGCGGGGGCGGCATTGTCGAGACGCCGGTGAATATTGAGCTGATGCACGAAATGGGTACGTGCGTGTACCTCGAGGGTGACTTCGAGGATTCGATTCGCCAGATTCGTCGGTCCGACACGCGCCCCGATTTTCGCTCTCCCGAGCATGCCGCGCGCCTGTTTGAGCATCGCCGTCCGCTGTATCGCCAGGCCGCCGACCTTACCCTTGATATTCGCAACAAGTCCTTCGAGGACGTTTCCTACCTTTGTGCCGAGATGCTTTTGGAGCGTGGGCTGCTATGATTCGCCGTCAACTGATCAATTTCCAAAACCGCAGCGTCGATGTCCGCGTCGGATTGGGCGCGTTCGATGAACTGTCGCGTATGTTTGCCTCGGCCGTGGGCAAGCCTAAGCGCGCGATGGTCGTTTGGAACACCGCCACATCTGAGCGTTTTGGTGAAGTCGTCGAGCATGCGCTGGTCGACGCCGGTTTTGCCGTGTCGCTGCTAGTCCTTGAGGTTTCGCCTGCTGGTGCCACGCTGGCCGATGCTGATGCTATCTTTGGCGCCCTGTCTGCCAACGGCGTTACCTGCGACGATCTGGTTGTCGCCGTTGGCGATGCCGCAACCTGCTCGGTTGTTAGCTGGTGCGCCAACCAGTGGTGCGGCCGAACCGAGTGCGCGCTGTTGCCGACGACCTTTGACGCCATGCTCACGGTCGCGACGACCATGAAGCCGCTCGTCGCCTCGTCGGCCAATGCGCTTCCCGCTATCGCGTTCCGTCCCGAACCGGGCTTGGTCGTGTGTGACCTCGACCTTGTTCGTGAGGCGGACCCCGAGGACCTCAAGCTCGGCTTTGTGGTGCTTGTTGGCACCATGCTTTCGAGCAGTAAGTCCCGCTGGAATCAGTTTACTGAGACCGTCCCCGAGATTCTCGCGGGCGAGGAGGTCGCGCTCGTCAATGCCGTTCAATGGTCTCAGACTGCCCGTAAGGACGTACTGATGGCCACGAACCCGAGCGCTCGCCATGCGCTCGATTTTGGCAAGACGGGGGAGCGTACCCTGCGCGCCTGCTTGGGCGATGCCGCCTCGCAGGTCCCTGCCTATCAGCTGTTATCCGAGGGCATGCGCTTTGAGGCGCGCCTAGCACATGATGCCTGCGACTTTGATATCGATTACGTCTTTGAGGTCGATGACTGCCTGGAGGACTTTGGCATCGAGGAACTTGCCTTCGATCTGGAGCCTGCCGCATATATCGAGGAGTTCCGCAGGCAGCAGTTTGTCCGCTCGAACCGCAGTATGTTGCCGCTGCCCGCGGCACTCGGCGCTATTCGTCTAACGTGCGTTGAGGACGAGGTTCTTGAGCGCCATGCTCACGCCTACTTGGCTTCTCGCAAAGAACTTCTCTAAGTTTTATTGACATCCATCGTCTTTCGTATCATGTTGA
>CABQNF010000146.1 GCA_902465465.1 uncultured Collinsella sp.
CCAGCACGTCCGCCCACGCCACCTTCGCAGCTAGCATCAAGACAGTCTTCACCAACAGCGTCCTTGCCCTGCTGTTCTGCATCATCTTCCTCTCGAACTTTGGCTACGGTGCTTTCGATCCGCTGGAGTCGTTCTTCTACCGCGATGTCCTGCACGTCGGTGTTGAGTGGATGGGCTGGCTCTCGTCGGCCAGCGGTGTGGGCGCGGTGCTGGGCGCCGTCCTCGCGCTCCGCTTGCCGTCGCGCTTCGTTAGCCTCAAAACGCTGCTCGTGGCACTCATGTCCGTAGGCCTGGGAAGCCTGCTCTACGTGGGAACACCGTACGTGGGTGTGGCTCTTGTCGGCCAGATTGCCCTGGGCGTGGCGTGGGGCGTCGTCAACCCGCTCCACAACACGATCGTGCAAACGACGGCTCCGCTCGAGCAGCTCGGTCGCGTCAACTCGGTCATGGGCTTTGGCAACATGTTCGCCGGCGTGGCCCCGCTGGCGATTGCCCCGTGGCTGGCGGCGACGTTTGGCGTGCAGCAGACGCTCATCGGGGCGGGCCTGGTCGTGACGGCGGTCCCCGCAGCGCTACTGCTGTTTGGACGCCGGCATTTCGATCATTCTGCAAGGCAGTAAAAACCATCGCAACATTCGACGAAAATCGCGATTTTGCCGAAAAACGTCGAATGTTGTGATGGTTTGCACCCCGGGTCAGGCCATCCTGCGGGTCCGGCCACCACAAAGGGGACAGGCACCTTTGTGGTGGTTTTTGCTTCGACGGGCCGCGCCTGCGCCTTGGTATACCATGTACGCCGTTCACGAATACATCCCACACCGCCGCACAACCCAGAAAGGCCCCCATGGACACCACCTTCAGCCACATCAAAGCCGTGTTCTGCGATATCGACGGCACGCTGCTCACGAGCCAGCACACGGTGTCCCCGCGCACCGTGGCGGCGATCCGCGCCCTGCGCGAGCGCGGCGTGCTGTTTGGCCTGTGCACCGGGCGCGACGCCCACGCGACCGAGGCCATGTACGAGCTCTGGGGCATCGAAGGCCTGGTGGACGTGCTCGTGGGCTGCGGCGGCGCCGAGGTCATCGACCGCGCGCATGGCGTCAACGAGCTGAGCTATCCGCTGCCGGGCGAGACCATCGCGCGCATCTGCAGGCACATGGCGGACCTTCCGGCAACGCCCGTCTGCCCCCGAGACGGCGTGTTTTACGTTCCCGAGAGCAACGCGTGCGTCGAGCACCTGTCGCGCGTCGACGGCGTGCCCTATAAGGTGGTCGATTTTGCCGAGTTCTTGCGCGAGCCGCAGCCCAAGGTGATGTTTACCATGGCGCCCGAGGTGATGCCGCAGGTCATCGAGCGAGCGTCGACGTTTGCCGATGACACTGTTAAGGCGGCGGCTCTGCAAACCACGCAGAGGCTCTACGAGTTCATGGATCCGCGCGTGTCCAAGACGCGCGGCCTTGTGCGCGTGGCGGAGCTCAACGACATGGAGCTCCAGGACATCTGCGTGTTTGGCGATGCGGACAACGATACCTGCATGGTGGCCGACGCCGGCGTGGGCGTGGCCATGGCAAATGGCAGCGATGCCACCCGCTCCGCCGCCGATTTTGTAACCGCGAGCAACGACAAAGACGGCATCGCGATCTTTATCGAGGAGCATCTGCTGTAGCGCTGGGGGAGAACCACCATAAAGGGAGCAGGCAACTTTGTGGTGGCCTCAGGCGATTTGGGCGAATCGACGCCTAAAATCTGCGCGAAAATTCAAATATGGTTGTCTGAACATTACACTTCCAACCACCAATGGGTTAAAGATATTCTCATCAATTTGGTAGGGTATTCCTCCCGGTTAATGACCCGCCGATCACGGTCGATTTTCGACCGTTCACGGGATATTCGCTCTTGAGCAAAATGTTGTGCAAATAAATAAAATGCTATTAAAAAACTGATAGCTAACTCAATTACCAGTAAAAACAAAAAATAGATAGCGAATAAACGAAGGCAAATCTGAGTAAATGTCAAGAGAATTAAGAACTTGTTACAAAAATGTCGGTTTTGTTGCTCAGATGTTTAAACAATAATTACAATAGTATTACTACGCGAGCGCAATTACAGATTGCGCAGATACGTTTGATAGGGAAAGAGCAAGATCGCGGTCTCTTGGGGAGGAGACATCGATGAAAGCGAATTCAGACAAATCTAAGCAGAGTAATAAAGCGACGCGCCGTGTACTGGCAGGCGTTTTGTGCGGAGCTTCTGTGTTGAGCTTGGTACTGTCGCTCGTCATGCCCCCGATCTCGCAGGCCATTGCCAACGATGCCCAGACAGGTTCTACCGAGAAAACTGTGATGGGGGGGGGTTCCTCAAGTGAGTCTACTGATGTAGATAACACCAACAACGGGGATACCGAAAACCAGAATAGTGACGAGACCGAGGGTGGCGCGAGCGAAGACGCCGCTGCCGCAGGGCTGCCGTCCGACGACACGAAGGTCGAGGGTGACACGCAGCCTTCCGACGCACAGCCTGCGGATGATGAAAATAACGATGAAAACGCTCCCGCCACCGTCAGTGCCGATGACTATACCAAGGTAAACGGCGATGTTGCTAAGGCATTTACCAAAGGCGGCAAGTTCCAACTGACGGGTCCTGCCCATTCGAATCAGCAGATTGACATCAAAAAAGACACCACCATCGATCTTAACGGCAACATGCTCTACCACGGTCCCGGTTCGGTGGAGTCGTTCATCGTGGTTCAGGATAACGCCACGCTTACCATTGAAGACTCTGCCAAAGTGAACGATGCGACTTCGCCTGTCACCAACAACCCCGGCCAGCCTGCAGAGATGAAATGGACCGGTAACAACAACGGTACTCCTCAGAGCCTTACCTATTATGAAACCACGAGCACGCCTAATGAAGATAAACTCGGCACCACCGAGACTACGACTAAGCATGTTGTCAGCGGTTTCGGCGCAATCGATGCCGCATCCGACGGCGGTTCGGTCAAACGAGTCATTTCGGTTGCGGACGGCAGTACGCTTAACCTCAACGGAGGCATGATCACAACGCCTCGTACCCTGGGCAACGACGGTCACGTTATTCTCTCTCAGGGCGCTGTCAATATTTCTGGCGGTTACGTTACCAACGGCAACGGCGGTGGCTGGGGCGGTGGTCTGTGCATAACGGGCGCGAATGCCAGCCTCGTAATGACTGATGGCGTGGTCGCGGGAAACAAGGCAGCTTCTGGCGGTGGCATCTTTGCTAACAATGGCGCGGTGCTGAAGCTCTCCGGCGGTGTCATCTCGGGTAATGCAACATATCCCACTGAAATCCGCAATGATGACGTCAAAGCCGGCGGCTACGGTGGCGGTGTTTATACCCAGGGTGCATCCGTAACCATCAGTGATTCTGCCAATATAACTAACAACCGAGCTGAAGCTCGCATCGCTAATAAAGAACTTTACAACAAAGGTCGCCTCGGTGGCGGCGGCATTGCATCCATGAACGGTGGAACGCTGTCCATGACGGGTGGCTCCGTTACTGCTAATTACTCCTATGAGGCCGGCGGTGGAATCTACGCTGGCTTCCCCGGGCAGGGATTTGGATTCGCCATGTACAGCGGTTTTATTGCGGGCAATAAGTCCGATAATGCCGAGGGCGGTGGCCTCCGTATTTCTGGCGGTACTACCGGCGATATCGGCGTTAGTAATACGGAAAATGCATCAAACAGGGTTTACATCACCAACAACAAGACCATGACGGGTGAGAAACGTGGCGGCGACTGGGGCGGTGGCGGTGTCTTTATCCAGAAGGGCGGCA
>CABQNF010000147.1 GCA_902465465.1 uncultured Collinsella sp.
ACTGCGGATCCTCACGAGCGGTTGCCTCCCAGTTCCAGGGGCTGGCGGTGGCGTCGGAGATGGTCATGCTCGCGAGCGCGCCATCGGCAAAACGGACGTTGACCACGGCGGAGTCCTCGGTCTCAAAACCGCGGGCGGCGCTGGACTGCATGCCCTGGACGGCAACGGGCTCGCCCAGCAGGTAGCGGAGCAGGTCGACGTCGTGCACCAGGTTGACCAGGATCGGGCCGGCGCCCTTCTTGCGGCGCCACTCGACATCGAAGTACTCGTCATTCTTATAGATCATATAGTGGAAGCTCGACACGGTGAGCTTGCCCAGCTCGCCGGACTCGATGATCTCCTTGGCCTTGTTGACGAAGGGGTTGTGGCGACGGTGCTGGCCCACGAGTACGGGCACGCCGGCGGTCTCGGCCTCGGCGGCAAAGGCTTGGGCATCCTCCAGGTCGTTGGAGATCGGCTTTTCGACCAGCGGCACGATGTTGCGCTTTACAGCCTCGCGGGCAACGCCCAGGTGTAGGTCGTTGGGGGTGGCGATAATGACGGCCTCGGGCTTGACCTCGTCCATCATCTGGGCGGGATCGGTATAAAATGGCACGCCGGCGGCCTCGGCCGTGGCGCGGGCGCCCTCAAAGGCGTCGGCGATGGCGACGAGCTCGGCCTCGGGCTCCTCGGTGACAAAGCGGATGTGGTTGCGGCCCATGGCGCCGGCGCCGATAACGGCAATGCGGACGGGGTTGAGCTCAGACATTTCGACTCCTTAATACTGGTGACCGGTGGAATGCGACAAAGGGACTGTCCCTTTGTCGCATCGGTAAAACTAGGCGGACTTCTTCTTGCTGTCGGAGACCATCATGTAGACGGTGAGCACGACGGCGATGGCGGCGATCACAATGGCGCCGTAGAAGGACTGCTGGTAGGCGGCGCTGCCGGCCTCGGCGTGATACAGCACGGCGGTGATGGGCTGGCTGATCCAGGTGGAAGCGGCATAGCCCAAAAACATGATGCCGTAGTTGACGCCGATGTTGCTGGTACCAAAGGCGCCACCGGTGAGCGGCGGGTAGATGACGAGCAGGGCGCCAAAGCTAAAGCCGAGCAGGGCGAGCGCCACAAAGAACATGCTCTGCGTAAAGCTCATCGACATGATGACGAGTGCGACGATGGTGACGACAAGGCTGATGAGCAGCGACTTATAGGCGCCGAGCTTGTCGATGATCTGGCCAAAGGACAGGCGGCCGACCAGGTTGGCGCAGGTGTTGACGGAGACCACCACGCCGCCGAGGGCGACGGCCGCGGCGCTCGTGGGGTCGGCGAAGAGCTGGACGGCGGCGATGGAGGCAACCTTGCCCACGAGCAGGGTGCCAGCGGTAGCGGCAAAGGCGAAGGTGACGATGAGGACCCAGAAGCGCGGGGTCTTGACCATCTCGCCCGGGGTGAGGTCGCCGAAGGTGCCGGCGTGCGCGCCGCCCTTGGGTGCCTCGAAGCCCTCGGGCAGCCAACCGGCCTCGGGGGCCTTCAGGAACAGGGCGGAGGCGGCGATCGTCACAAAGAAAATGACACCGAGTGTCTTGAGGGCGCCAAAGATGCCCAGGCTCGGGATGAGCAGCGAGGCGAGCACCGGGGACAGCACGGCAGGACCGGCGGTCGAAGCGGCGAGCGTAATACCGGAGGCGAGGCCCTTCTTGTCAATGAACCACTTTTGGCCGGTGGTGAGCGCGGGGTTGTAGCCCAGGCCGTTGCCGATGGCGGCGACGAGCGAGAACCACAGGCTCGGTGACGGTGCCGGACATGAACCAGCCCAGGCCGTAGCACACGGCGGCGGCGATCACGACGTTGCGCGGGCCGATCTTATCGGAGATGCGGCCGGCGAAGATGCCCGTCACGGCCATGATGGTCTGAAAGACCGGGAAGGCCCAGGTAAGAGCGCTGGACCACTCGGGGTAGACGGCGAGCAGGTTCTTGCTCACGACGGAATACAGCGCGATGGAGCTGATGAAGAACATGGTGACGCACGCGGCGGAAAGCACGACGGCGCGACCCTTGTTGGAGCTGGTGGAAGCCATTGGACTCTTTCTAATCGATACGGGGGAGGAGCGGGCGTGTCCGCGGGGCCTCCCTGTCAGGTTGGTTTACTGGTCAGTCGGCTTGGCGACGCCGGACTCATCGGACCAAAGCTCGACACCCTTGTTCTTGAGGTAGTTGTCGGCATAGGCGCGACGGCCGCCGGGCTTGGCGGTGAGGTCGCCCATCATGTTGGAGAAGCCGCCATCGACCTTGATGGCGTCGCCGGTGGTGAAGTCCGAGCGCGTGGACGCCAGGAACATGACGGCGTTGGCGATATCGCTCACCTCGCCGATGCGACGCGTGGCGATCAGACGGCTGCGGCTCTTCTCGACCTCGGGGTCGGCGTAAAAGCTTGCCGACATGGGGGTCTTGACGAAGCAGGGCTCGACGCAGTTGGAGCGCACGCCGTAGGGGCCCCACTCGGCAGCCAGCATCTTGGACATCATGTTGACGCCCGCCTTGGTGGAGCTGTACACGCCCGAGAACGTCTCGGGGGAGTGACTGGCGACGGTCGAGATGTGCACCAAGCGGCCCTGGCCGGCCTTGATCATCTCGCGACCAAAGCGCTGCGAGGTGATGAAGTAGCCGGTGAGATTGACGTTGAGCACCTGCTCCCAGTCGCTCAACGGCAGGTCTTCCATGGCGGCGAAGCGCAGGATGCCGGCGGTGTTGACGAGAACGTCGACGCGGCCGAAGTCGGCGATGGTGGCATCGACGGCGGCCTGAACCTCGGCCTCGTCGGTGGCGTTCATCTTGTAACCCTCGGCGTGGATGCCAAACTCGGCGGCGAGGTCGGCGGCTGCGGCCTTGACCTTCTCCTCGTCCAGGTCGAGCAGGACGACATTGGCGCCGTTGCGGGCGAACTCGCGGCAGATCTCGACGCCCATACCGCCGAGTGCGCCGGTCACGGCGCAGACATCGCCCTCGAGCTTAAGCCAGTTGCTCATAGGAACTTCCCTTCTTGTCTTCTTGTGCCTCCCTGTGGGTCGCTCCCATTAACCGACCCACGTGGTTTTCGCTGGTTATCGTATGCTTTGCATTTGCGCAGGTGAATTGCATATTTGTTAGAATGGCGTTAACCGTAGGTTTATAGCTTGCAAGACGATGCGCCTTTAATTGAGTGTGTGACCTGCCAAAACAACCCCCTTCGGCAGTTCATTGCCATGCGTCTGGAAACAGGAGATTGACGTGTACGATCGACGACTCGAGGCCATATCGGCCGCCGCGGAGCTGGGAAGCTTCTCGCGCGCGGCGGCAAAATTGCGCGTGTCGACTCCGGCGCTCGTCAAGCAGGTGTCGGGCTTCGAGGCCGAGTTCGGCATCACACTGTTCGAACGCTCGCACTCGGGCGTCAAGGTGACGCCGGCCGGCGCACTGCTGGTGGACGACGCGCGCTCGATCATGCGGCAGTCCGAGGACGCGCTGCGCCGCGCCCGACGCGCGGCGGGCGAGGGCGGTGCCGTGCGTCTGGGTGTGTCGATGATGTGCCCGGGGCGCCAAACGCTGTCGATGTGGTCGGGCATTCACGATCTGGAACCGTCGCTGCGATTTGAGATCGTGCCGGTAAGCGACCTCTACGACGAGTGCGAGACCGTCATGCGCAGCTTGGGCCGCGAGGTCGATGTGGTGCAGTCGAGCTTTTCGACCCCACGCTGGGGCGACGCATGCCAAAGGCTCCGCATCGTCAACGTGCCGTTTTATATCGACGTGCCGCGCACGAGCCCGC
>CABQNF010000148.1 GCA_902465465.1 uncultured Collinsella sp.
AGCGAGCCGGTGGACATATCGACGCCCGGGGTGTCGTTCATGTTGGGATGACCTTGCAGGTGGCTGCCGATATGGCGCAGCGTCTCGAGATCCTCCTTGGGGAAGAACCCACGCTCGGCGAGCACGGCGTACAGGCCCGGAGCGCAATGGCCCTTGGAGAGCACAAAGCGATCGCGGTCGGCCTTGCGGGGATCGGCCGGGTCGACGTTCATTTCCTCAAAGTACAGATAGGTCATGATGTCGGCAGCGCCGAGCGAACCGCCCGGATGGCCGGACTTGGCAGCGTGCACGCCGGTGACGATGCCCTTCCTTACCTCGTTGGCAACCTTTTTGAGCTCTTCGTCGCTCATTGTGCCTTCCTTTCATCCTCATTAGACAAAATGCGCACGGCACGGAAAGGTAGTCCCAACACAGCCGCAATGCACGTACGTCATTCATTATGCTGGAAACTGATGGCTTTACCAGAGTTTTTATCATTATTTGAACAATTTAGCAGGCAGAACCGCTGATGAAACGGTTTATCAATGTGAACGTCTTTTGGATGGAACGCGGTCGACCCTACGCGCTAATGTCCTTGAATCCCTCGCCGAAGGCTTCCGTAACGTCAGCGACCGTCACAATGGCGTGAGGATCGCGCTCGCGCACGATCGTCTTGAGGGTATTGAGCTCTCGACGGCTCACGATGACCATAATCACCGGCTTCTCGGCACCCGAATACATGCCAGTCGCCTTAAACTTGGTACAACCACGACCCAGGCCATACATGATATCGGCAGCGATATCAGGGAACTTGTCCGAGATGATGAGTACCATACGGCGTTTGTTGCCACCATCGACCACGGCATCGATCACGTAGCCGCTAATGACCATCGAAAGGCCTGCATATAGTGCGTTTTCGATTGAAAAGACCGGAGCCGACAGCGCGCATACGGCAACATCGATCGCCATGACGGTCGAGCCCACCGGCAGCGAGGTGTTACGCGAGATGATTTGGCCAATCGTGTCCGAGCCGCCGGTGTTGGCGCCGGCGCGCAACACCATGCCGTAACCGATGCCCGTAATAATGCCGCCCCACATGGCGGGAAGCATCAGGTCCGCATCCGCCAGAGGTGCTACAAACGGGGCGAACAGATCGGTAAAGAAGCCCAGCAGCACAAAGCCCGTCGCGGTCTGCACCACGTAGAACATGCCACCTTCGCGCATAACGACCAGCAACAGCAAGGCGTTCATCACGATCGTCTGAATACCAACGGGAAGTGATAGGCCGCGCGTTGCGCCGACCGCCTGGATAATGGTGGCAAGGCCCGTAACGCCACCGGCAGCAAGGCCGTTGGGAATCAAAAACAGGTCGGTCGCAATAGCGGCCAGAGCGCACCCCAACATAATCTGGGGCAGGTCGTGAAAGAAGTTCATCGATAGAATGCGCTTGATGTCCAGACGATATGCCATGCTGCCTCCCTCAAAAAAGCGCACCCTATCGGATGCGCTTTGAACTTCTTCTTGTATTCGATTCTACCGATTCGCCGGACAAAAACCACCCCTGCGCAGGGTTTGCTCTGGATACAAAACCACCCTGCTGGGAGGGTTTTAATCCATTTCCACATAAACCGGGCGGTTTATGCAGACGGGGTCTCCGCGTCAGCGTTGCCGGTGGCCCAGCGATGGTAGCCAATAACAAACGGGTCCAGGTCGCCATCGTCAAGAACAGCCTCGACATTGCTGGTCTCCACGCCCGAGCGCAGATCCTTGACCATCTGGTACGGGTAGAGCACGTAGCTGCGAATCTGGTTGCCAAAACCAATCGTGGTCTTGGGTCCGCGAATCTCATCGAGCGCCTCGGCACGCTTCTCGAGCTCAATCTCGTACAGGCGAGCCTTGAGGATCTGCATGCACGCGGCCTTGTTCTGGATCTGGCTGCGCTCGTTTTGGCAGGTGACCACAATGCCGCTGGGGAAATGCGTCACGCGCACGGCGGAGTCGGTGGTGTTAACGCCCTGGCCGCCCGGGCCGCTCGCGTGGTACACGTCCACGCGGATGTCATCGGGACTGATCTCGATGTCGATATCATCGGGTAGCACGGGGATGACCTCGACGCCGGCGAACGTGGTCTGGCGGCGCTTCTTGTCGTCGGTGGGGCTAATGCGAACCAAGCGGTGGACGCCGGCCTCGGCGCGCAGCATGCCAAATGCGTCCTTGCCCTCGACGGTAAAGGTCGCACGGTCGATGCCGATGACCTCGGCCGCGGGACAGTCGTTGATGGTGACCTTCCAGCCGCGACGCTGGCAGTACTTCATGTACATCTTAAAGAGCATGAAGGTCCAGTCCTGGGCCTCCAGACCACCCTGTCCGGGCTTGATGGTCACAATGGCATCGCCGTGATCGAACTCACCGGTAAACCAGCTCGAAAGCTCGAGCTCGTCTATAGCGCGGGCCAGGCGTTCTGCCGTAGCGGCAGCCTCCTCGCGCAATGCGACGGCGTCGGGGTCATCCCCCATCTCCTCGGCAAGCTCCAGCGCGGCGCGGGCATCGGAAAGCTCGCCGCGCGCGGTGTCCACGGCAGCGATATCTTCCTTGGTACGCGCGATCTCCTCCATGGTGGCACGGGCGGCGTCGGCGTCATCCCAAAAGCCGGGGGCAACACTTTTGGCCTCGAGCTCGGTCACGCGCGTGCGCTTTTCGTCCAAATGGAGATACGACTCGACCTCGCCGAGCCGGTCCGCGAACGCGTCCAGCTCGGCGGGCGTTACCTCTAAAGCCTCAGCCATTAACGATTCCTGCCGTGGCAGTACTTAAACTTCTTGCCGCTACCGCAGGGGCACGGGTCGTTGCGGCCCACGTTGACGTACGGATCGTCGCTCTCGGACTTGCGATAGGTGGTCACCTTGCCACCGTTGTTGACGGCAGCCGGACCACCCTGGACAGCCGTGCGGGCCTGCACCTGCGCCTGCTTGCGCAGCACCGAGTCGCCGTTGTCACCATCGACCTCGGCAGGACCGGAGAAGCGCGCGCCCTCGAGTGCGGGGTCCTCCTTGTGCTCCACGGCACGCGGGGCAGCCTTGATCTCGATACGCAGAACCGTGCGCAGGTAATCCTCGTACATGGTATCGACGAGTATCTGGAACGCGCCGTAGGCCTCGGTCTTGTACTCAACCAGCGGGTCGCGCTGGCCAAAGCCGCGCAGGCCAATGCCGGTCTTGAGGTAGTCCATCTCCTGCAGGTAGTTCATCCAGCGGGTATCGATGACGCGCAGCATGACCTGGGTGTTGAGCTCGCGCATCAGGTCCTCACCCAAGCGCTCGGCCTTCATGTTGTAGCACTTCTCTACGTAAGCCAGGACATCGGCGGCCAGGGCCTCATAATCCTCGTCGGGGAACTTCGGCGTATCGATGTGGCCGGTGAGCTCCACAACCCACTTTCGCAGGCCCTCCAGGTCACGCTCGCCATCGTGACTGTCCTTGGTGCAGAACTCCTGCACGCAGCGGTAGACGGTATCGTGCATGACCTCGGTGATGTGGTCGGTCAGGTCCTTGCCGTCCAGAATCTTATTGCGCTCGGCGTAGATGACCTGGCGCTGCTTGTTCATGACGTCATCGTACTCAAGGACGCTCTTACGCATGGAGAAGTTGATGCTCTCGACCTTGTGCTGGGCGCTCTCGACGGCCTTGGAGATGATTTTGTGCTGGATGGGCATGTCGTCGCCCATGTCGGCCGTGACCATCATCTTGGAGACGCGGTCCATCTTGTCGCCGCCAAACAGGCGCATCAGATCGTCCTCGAGC
>CABQNF010000149.1 GCA_902465465.1 uncultured Collinsella sp.
CCTACGTTTAAGGTTAAGGCCGTCCCCGAGCTCGACGGCGCAGGCGAGACGCTGCGTCTGAACACCGAGGCCTACGGCGGCATGATCGACTACACCTGGTTCGATCGTCCGCTGGCGCTCGCGGGCCGCGTACTGGTGCGCGAGGGCGACCGTATTGAGAGCCGCCTGCTTACCACCGAGCGCGAGGTTGCCATTATTCCGAGCCTTGCCATCCATATGAACCGTGGCGTTAACGAGAGCTTTGCTCCCAACCGAGCCGTTGACCTGTGCCCGCTCATCAGCGCCGGTGAACTCAAGCAGGGAGATTTTGACGCTCTGATTGCCGATGAGCTGGACGTTGAGCCCGAGCAAATTTTGGGCCGCGATCTGTTCCTGGTCAATCGTCAGGATGCGCGCATTTGGGGCTGGGCCGACGAGTTTATCTCGACGCCCAAGCTCGACGACCTTGCCTGCGCCTATACCTCGCTGCAGGCATTTTTGGGTGCTGAGAACGCGCGCGATATCTCGGTCTTCTGCTGCTTTGATAACGAGGAGGTTGGCTCCGAGACCAAGCAGGGAGCCATGTCGACGTTCTTGGCCGATGCGCTGCGCCGCATTAACGGATCGCTGGGCTTCGATGACGAGTCGTACCATCGCGCACTTGCCGCCTCGATGCTCGTGAGCTGCGATAATGCGCATGCCGTGCATCCCAACCACGCCGAGAAGTGCGATGCCCGCAACCAGGTGGTGCTCAACGGCGGCATCGTTATCAAGGAAGCCGCCAACCAGCACTACTGCACCGATGCCTTTAGCCGCGCGGTGTTCCAGGCAATTTGCGATGACGCCGACGTGCCCACGCAGGCCTTCGCCAACAAGAGTGATATGGCCGGCGGCTCCACCCTGGGCAACCTGTCGAACATGCAGGCGAGCATGCATGCCGTGGACGTGGGCCTGCCGCAGCTGGCCATGCACTCAAGCTACGAGACCGGCGGCGTACGCGACGTGATGTACGCCATTCGCGCCTTCACGGCTTTCTACGAGCGAAACCTAACCATCAACGGCGCCGAAAGCGTGGAGCTCTAAAACCTGCTAAAAGGGACAGGTTTATTATGCAGGTTTTATCTGGGCAAATGCCGCAAAGCCAACAGCTGGACAGAATTGTTATGACACCGCAGGTTGAGCAAGCGTCAGCGAGCGATATCCAGAGCGAACAAGTTGGCATGAAAAAGGCAAGGCATAGACCTTCTGGTCATGCCTTGCCTTTTGAATGACAAATTGTCGCTCTGGGCGGCGCGTAGCGTCGACCGGTCCGCCGTTCGTTAGAACGGCGGAACCCTAATGTTCGATCCAACAGCGCAGGGTCTCGCCGGCTTGCAGGTGACGCAGATTCTCTGCAGCAAAGTCGACCACATTATTGAGCGTGGCTGCCAGGTGGAACCAGCCGGAGACGTGCGGCGTGATGAGCATGTTGGGCGCATCCCACAGCGGGCTTGTCTCAGGCAGCGGCTCGGGGTCGGTGACGTCGACCGCGGCGCCGGCGAGATGTCCCGACTCCAAGGCGGCAACCAAGTCGTCGGCGACCACAAGATCGCCGCGGCCGCCGTTGGCAAAGAAGGCGCCCGGTTTCATCGCGGCGAAGAACTCGGCGTTCGCCAGGCCGCGGGTCTCGGGTGTGCTGGGCATAAAGGATGCGACGATGTCAGCCTCGGCCAGGCGCTCGGATAGGGCGTCCATGCCGTCCATGTCCTCAAACACAATGGGGTAGACGAGCGGATGGCGCTTGATGCCGCGGACGTGCGCGCCCATGCCGCGGCAGAGCGTGGCGAAGTGGCCGCCGATATCGCCCGCGCCCAGCACCAGCACATTGGCGCTTTTGAGCGAGGTGACCGGCCCCAAATCCTCCCAGCGATGCTCGCGCTGCAAGTCGTGATAGCCGGGCAGGCGCTTCATCATGGAAAGGACCATGGCAAACATGTGCTCGCTCACAGCCTGGCCGTAGGCGCCCACCGAGCAGGAAAGCTTAGCGTCGGCTGGCACGGTGCCGGCGGCCAAGTAATCGTCATAGCCCGCGGTCTGCAGTTGCAACAGCTGGAGATGCTCGCATGCTGTGAGCATGTCAGGGTCGATGTTGCCCAAGATCACGTCGGCATCGGCGACCTGCTCGCGCGTGGCGGCGTCGGCGCTCGTGTAGATAAAGTCCTCGCCCGGAGCGCTCGACTCGAGGATCGCGCGATGGCGGTCGTTGACGGGCAGCAAAACCAGGATGTTCACAAGCAGTCCTTTCCGCTCGACCTACCAAAAAGGGACAGGTTTATTTTGGCAGGTTGTATCAGGCAAAACGCTATAAAAACGCCGGGCTACGCGATGGTTAACATATCCATCGCGTAGCCCGGCGCATCCACAGCTACCAGCTGAGCAGCTCGTAGCCGTCCTCGGTCATCACGAGCTGTACCTCGCACTGGGCCGAATCGCTGCCGTCCTTGGTGCGCACGCACCAACCGTCACCCTTGCTAATCTTAATGTCGGGCGCTCCGGCATTGACCATGGGCTCGATGGTAAAGACCATGCCCGGAGCCATGATGGTGTCCACATCGGGCGCCTCGGTGGTAAAGCCCACAAACGGGTCCTCGTGGAACTCCTTGCCGATGCCGTGTCCGCCGTACTCGCGCACCACGCTAAAGCCGGCGTCCTCGACGGTCTTTTGCACGGCCTCGGCCATAACGGACAGCGGCAGCCATGGCTTGACGGCCGCCAGACCCGCCTCCACGCTGGCGCGGGTGACGTCGACCAGGCGCTGGCGCTCGGCCGAGACCTCGCCGATGCAGAACATGCGGCTCGAGTCGCTAAAGTAGCCGTCTAGGATCGTGGAGCAGTCCACGTTGATGATGTCGCCCTCGTGCAGCACGTCCGTGTCACAGGGGATGCCGTGGCAGACGACGTCGTTGATCGAGGTGCACACGCTCTTGGGGTAGCCCTCGTAGTTGAGGTCTGCCGGCGTGCCGCCGTGCTCGACGGTGTAGTCGTAGATCATCTGGTCGATCTGGTTGGTGGTCATGCCTGCGGCGATATGCTCGCCCACATAATCGAGCACGCCCACGTTGATGGCTGCCGAGCGCTTGATGCCCTCGATATCGGCGGGAGTCTTGTAGAGCGTGCGGGGCAGAACCTCCCAGCCCTCTTCCCACAGGCGCTCAAGGCGTTCATCAAAGGCGCTATGGCATTTCTTATATTTTTTGCCGCTGCCGCACCAGCAAGCGTCGTTGCGGCCAGGCACGGGTCCATTGTCAAACATGGCTAACTTCCTTTCATTCGCAGCTAGTATAGCCCACCCACGCGTCCATAAAAGTTGCGGTGATATAGTTCCAATTTAAGCGGTTTAACAGCATAAATAGGAACTATATCACCGCAACTGATGGAGCGGGATGGCGGGCACTAGCTGCTACGTGGTTTTGCTAGTAGCTCACCTGGCAGGGGATGCCGAGGGCGCGCACGCGCGCGGCAATGGCGTCGAGCACCTCGGGTGCTGCCTTGGCAAGGCCGGCGACCGGTGTCTCGCGCGCCACCGTGTAGATGGTTGCTTCTTGTGGGCGAATGCGCTCAAGCGCCGCGAGCCAGGGGGCAACGTACTCCTCGCCGGTGTTGTCGATGGGCTTGCCCAGATACTCACCGGCCAAAAAGATCGTCTGGATAATAACGTGACCGTCAAAGCTTGCGAACGTCTCAATCTGGTGCTCGACGTCGTAGGGGCCAACGGGCTGGTCGAGCAGCTGGATAAACGCCGAGTCGGCGGTATCGAG
>CABQNF010000150.1 GCA_902465465.1 uncultured Collinsella sp.
CGTCCCAGGTGCCGCCGACGCCCATCAGGAACACGGCGTCGTAGCCCTCGTCGGCGACCTTGTCGGCGAGCGCGGTCATCTTCTTGCCGGTCTCGTAGAGCGCCTTGCCGTCCTCGAGATAGCCCTCCTGGTCGAAATGCATGATCTCGATCTTCTCGGTTTCCTTCATTTGTCTCTCCTTTCTGGGGTTGTTTCCACATCCCCCATGCCAACGGGCTTCAAAACCCGCTTACATTCCGTAACACTCGGCCGCTTTGGCCTTAAGCGCATTGACTGATTCTTCGTAGCCCTCTGCCTTGACCTCCATTTGCTTGGAGACGGCATCAAGATACGGGTGCACGTCCCATGACTTCAGACGCTCGGCGATTATGGCCGCAATCGTCTGGAAGAACACAAGATTGGGAATTGCGCTGAGCAGCGGAGCCACCTGAGGCACCGCAACCTCGTGAGCCCTACCCTTGGGATGGACCGTGAGCAGCACCGTTTTTGTCGTAACGTTCGATAGCGCATCAGCGATATTCGCAAGACGCTCCGACCCCTGCGGATCGTCGACGATAAACACCAGATAGCCCGGAACGATCTGCATCTCGGGACCGTGGACGAACTCCTCGCCTTCGTGATGCATGGCAGGAATCTTGATGGTCTCGCTCAGCTTGAGGGCCGCCTCTTCGGCAACGCCATAGTTGGGGCCGTTGCCGACGACCATGGCGGGCGTGTGCTCAGAAAGCTCGAGCATGTGGTCTTGGACATATGCCTCGGCGGTCTTGCACATTACGGCATTGGCCTGGATGGCCTCGCGCAGGTCGTCAAGACGCTGGGCAACGCCCTTGGCGTCAATCGTTCCGCGCGCCTGACCGCCGTAAATACCAAAGAGCACCAGGTACTCAACGAGCACCTCGACGCCCAGAGTCACAAAGTCCACCGACTCGACGCCCACACCGTAGTCAAGAACGATGTCAGTGTGCTCCTTGATGGGCGCCTCGACGTTTGCCGTGAGCGCAACTGCAGCCATATCGTGTGCGCGCATGTAATCGAGCGCCGCAATCGTATTGGTCGAATAGCCACTCTGCGAAACGGCAATGTTGAGCGCATGCTGCGGATAGGTGTGTTCAAAATCAACGAAGGCCTCGGGCGTCACAACGGACACCTGCATTTGCAGGGCATCTTGCAGGTAATCGCGGGCGCAATCGGCGGCATGACGCGACGAACCCGAAGCAACGATGCGCAGCGCGTCAAAAGAACCGGACTGGAAAATATCAACGAGCTGCGCTACCAGCTCAGACGAACGCTCGAGGTTCTCCCCCATACGCACATGGGCAAGCTGAACGTAATCGAGCATCTTCATCGTCTCACCTCGTTACAAATCATTAGTATTTGATACCAATCACAGTTACAGGTTACGGCTTTTTGATACCTCTCTGTCGATTAATTTATCCCCTTCGGCGAACGGTCGATTTTGGGCCCTGTAAGGTTGTATATACAGCTGACCCAACGATCAAAACTAGTTAGTTTCCCAGGCGTTATTCACAAAACACCAGCTAGTACGTATAGGTATATCCACCCGCATCACCGCGGTTAAACGATTTGACGTACTCGATCGCTTGGCCGCCCGCATCGAAGCTTACGCACTCCAGCGTCAAGGCAAGATCGCCCTGCTCCAGTCCAAGCAGGCCGGCATCTCGTGCGCCCAGCGCTTCGATATCGAGCTTTTCCTGTGCCATAACTGGCTTTCGGCCATGCATCTCATAGGTCTCGTACAAACTGAAGACCGACACGTCAATATCTTCGATGGTTGGAAACAGCAGGCACGGGATGAACGCCATCTCAATCGATACAGGGTCGCCGTTGACGCAGTTCAAACGCCGAATCGAATACAGCAAATCGTCCTCGGCGATGCCAAACAGGTCGGCGTAGTATGGCCCCGCATAACGCTTGGAACGCGCGAGAATACGGACGGACGGCTCGCCGCCCGAAGCACGGACCGATTCACGGAAACCGCCCGTGCGTTCAAAAAAAGCAGGTACTTTCTGCGCCACAAAGGCACCTTTTCCCCGAACACGGCGAATCTGCCCGCGCCGAACCAGCTCATCGACAGCGCTTCGGATGGTCAAGCGTGTCGTACCAAATTCCTCGGCGAGGTCTTTTTCGGACGGAATCATGGAACCCGTGGGATATATACCGCGCTCGATACGCTCCTCGATGCGGCGTCGAATGCGCATATAGACCGGGGTGGCATCTACTGTTTCAGCCATTGTTCACCTGCCACGCTCCTCATGCCGTTCTCTTCGCCGTTATCGGCAAAGCGGAACTTTGTGGGCAAAATCACCGATTTGCAATGCTCCACAAAACGCATGTCCTTATCCAATTCGATCGTGCTCTCATAGAACACCGGCGTTCCCTCTTCTTGCTGGAGCAGCTCGGCCTCTTCGGCGTTCAAACGCGAGATGGAGATATGCTCACGTCCATGCTCAACACGCACGCCACCTTCTTTGAGCAAGACATCGTAAAGGCTCTCGCACTCAAAATCGTGCTCGATAAGCGATGGGCACAGGGACAGGTTAACGTGAGCCGTCTCGATTGACGCCGGCTCGCCCTCAATAAGTCGAACGCGCTGCATGCGAAGCAAAGGAGCGCCTACAGACACCCCAAGCTTGTCGGCAAGTGCCTCATCCGCCTCGATGGTCCCGGTGGAAACCAGACGAGAAGAGGGGTGCAGGCCGGCAGTCCGCACAGCATCGGAAAAGTTATACGTTTCCTGGAAGATGTTCAGCGGCTTGGGAGGACACACATACGTACCCGATCCGCGTCGGCTCTCGAGCGTTCCACACGAGATGAGCCGCGTGATACCGGCGCGCAACGCCGTACGCGAAACGCCAATCTCTTCGCACAGCACGCGCTCGGCCGGTAGGCGATCACCGCCGGCAAGCTGATGGTGCTGGATATACCAAAGAATTCCCTCAACAGCACGATCTTTGGGGGGAATTGCATAAGATTCGCCTGCCATTGCACAGACTCCTCATTCAGAAACGTATGCCGCCAAAATTAGGCCAGCCCTCCCATGGCATCAAATTCGGCCTTGATCTTCTCGGCGACATTCCGATACGACTTATATAGACTTGAATCGCGTTTAACTTCGTCGGTCATAACGGGAATCTCTAATTTGGAAACCTCGTCTTTTCCCGTCTGAACCGCCACAACAACGCCCATACCAAGACACATATTACGCTTGGCAGCATTTATTTTCGCCGCCTTGGCGGGATTTACCAGGATACGCTGGGCAAATTCCTGTTTTGAGGCCACTTCCTCGGCCTCCGGATCGCCCGCCTCGGCTACTTCGCACTGCAACACGTCCGCATAGTCAAAAATCTTCGGCTCGCCGCCGCGCTGATGCACGGCCCACTTGCGACGCGTGGCATCCTGGTAGATAGCCGGCAAAAACGTAAACCGCGGCGGGTCCAAAATCGTATCCGTGATGGTAAACACATCGGGATCAAAGGCATCCTGCGGGTTTTTCTTCTTGAACAGCCCCATATCAGCCTCCCGTACTAGCATTAAACAACTCAAGCCGAATATAGCACCAATTTCAAGCTCATCCTTTAGTAGATCGGTGCGCGGCGTCTATGGCTCGCCCAGCGGAAGAGTTTACGGACGAGGGCCGGGGTGCCCGCTTTGTTTTGAGAGGTGGGATTCGCG
>CABQNF010000151.1 GCA_902465465.1 uncultured Collinsella sp.
CATCTGTCCGCAGGGTGTGCTCGAGGGCGCCATTCCGCTGGCGGCTGCCAATGCCGGAATTCGATCTGCGCTGGGACATCTCTTTACTTGGAAACTTGCCGTTCTCATTGCCGTGGTAGTGCTGAGCGTTTTGTTCTACCGCCCCTTCTGCAAATGGATTTGTCCACTCGGTGCATTCTATGCGCTTATGAATAGGGTGTCCCTACTGGGGATTCGGGTTGACGCATGCAAATGTGTCTCGTGCGGCAAGTGCTCAAAGGTTTGTCAGATGGACGTTGATGTGGTCCGCGCGCCCAATCATGCCGAATGCATCCGGTGCGGAAAGTGCATCGGGGCTTGTCCCGTCGATGCCATTAGCTATCGCTATGGCCTGGATGTGTCGGCGGAAAAGCTCCCCTTGACCGCCGATAAAAAGTAAACAAGCTTCGACAAAACGGAGGAATGACTATGAAGCTTTCTAAGATTGCGGCCCTGTTTATGGTGCCGGTATTGGCCTTGTGCCTTGTGGCATGTTCGGCGCCCGGTGGCAATGCGAGCGAATCTGCGAGCTCCGATCCTAAGATCGCAGAGCTCACTGCGCAGAAGCCGGCCAATGCCGACGAGGCCGCCGAGCTGTATGCGAAGCTCATGCAGAAGGAGAACGAGATCTTTTCGAGTGATAACGCGCTGTGGGAAAAGGTATTCAATGCGGCAAATAAAGACTCGGCAATGATTGAGGATGGCAGCAATTACGGCGATTTTCTGCTCAAGACCATCGACGGCGCCAAGGATGAGTTCACGGCGGATGAGCTTAAGACACTCAAGGCCGGTGCACAGCAGATCAAGGAGATCGAGGACAAGCTCGAGAGCCTGGAGAAGGAGTTCCCCGGCTGTGGAAGCACGCCGAGTGCAGGCGAGAGCGTCGACGCTTCGACCGCTGGCATGACGGCTGGTGCCAATGCTTCGAGCGAGACGACGAAGTTCCCCAGCTTTACGGGCAAAGACCTGGATGGCAACGACGTGAGCAGCGACGAGCTGTTCTCTAAGAACAAAGTCACCGTCATGAACTTCTGGTTCACCACTTGCAAGCCATGCGTGGGCGAGCTGGGCGATCTCGAGAAACTGAATCAGGAGCTTGCCGAGAAGGGCGGCCAGGTCGTGGGCGTCAATTCCTTTACGCTCGATGGCAACAAGGGCGAGATTGCAGATGCCAAGGACGTGCTGAGCAAGAAGGGCGTGACGTATAAGAACATCTGGTTCAAGTCGGATAGCGATGCCGGTAAGTTTACGTCAAATTTGTTCTCGTTCCCGACAACGTATGTCATCGATCAGAATGGCAACATCGTAGGGGATCCAATCGTGGGAGCCATCAGCTCCGCCGAGCAGCGCGCAGCACTCGACAAGCTTATCGACCAGGCGATTGCGAATAGCGAGCAGTAGAAAACGCGTAAAGCATGGCGAAGACCGTGCGCCGCTATGCGAAGTAGTCCGCTACCTTTCAAGACAAGCTCCACCATGTAGAGGTCCCGCTCGGGACCTCTTCTTTTGGGCGCCGTCCCGTTCGTTTTTTGATGCGGTTCCCTACATTCCTCACTGGCGCCGGCAAAAAATGGGGATAGAGTAGGACAAACGCGTCGAATACGAACGGCGGGGGAGAGTGGGCGAGTGCGCCCGCGTGGGAGAGGTTGCCGTCCATGTTGGAGCTCAAAGGTATTTGCAAAAGATACGTTACGCAGTCGTTTACGCAGGTGGCGCTCGACAACGTGAGCCTGTCTTTTCGGGATAACGAGTTCGTGGCCATTCTAGGTCCCTCGGGGTCGGGCAAAACCACGATGCTGAACGTTATCGGCGGACTGGACCACTTTGATTCTGGTGACTTGCTGATCGACGGCATTTCGACCAAGGATTTTCACGATCGCGATTGGGATGCCTACCGCAACAATCGCATCGGCTTTGTGTTCCAGAGCTATAACCTCATTCCGCATCAGACCATTTTGGAAAACGTGGAGCTGGCGCTGACGCTCACGGGCGTGGGGCATGCCGAGCGCCGCCAACGTGCACGCGAGGCGTTGGAGAAAGTCGGCCTGGGCGAGCACGTGAACAAGCGCCCGAGCCAGCTTTCGGGCGGGCAGATGCAGCGCGTGGCCATCGCCCGCGCCCTGATCAATGACCCCGAGATCGTCCTTGCCGACGAGCCGACCGGCGCTTTGGATTCAACGACATCCGTACAGGTCATGGATCTGCTCAAGGACGTTGCGCGCGACCGCCTGGTTATCATGGTCACGCACAATCCCGAGCTGGCGTGCCAGTACGCCACGCGCATCGTCAACTTGGCGGACGGCAAGATCACCAACGATTCCGATCCTTTCGATGTCGCTGACGCCACGCGCCGCGAGGCTAAGCCTACGCGCAAAACCTCGATGAGCTTTGTGACGGCGCTGGGGCTTTCTGCCCGAAACCTCATGACCAAGAAGGGCCGTACGGCCATGACTGCCTTTGCAGGCTCGATTGGCATTATCGGTATTGCGGCGATTCTGGCGCTCTCCAATGGCGTGAACAATTACATCAAAAAGGTCGAGGAGGATACGCTCTCGAGTTACCCGCTTACGATCTCCAAGCAGGACTACGACCTGTCGTCCATGATGGGCGGACAGGGGGCTGCGGATGATGGCTCGTCTGAAAGCGTGGATTCGTCTGACGACAGTGTCGGCGGCAAGGCTCAGGGAACCGATAAGATTCCCGTGGTCACGGCCGTAAAGGATATGTTTGCGAGCGTTAAGTCCAACGACATGACGAGCTTTAAGGCATGGCTCGACGACGGTGGCGATGGTATTGACAAAGAAGTCAATGCTATCCAGTACGGTTATGGCGTGACGCCGGTTGTCTATCGTGCGGGTAAGGGTGACGAGAAGCCGGTTCGACTTGTTCCCAATGCCATGACCGAGGCCATGAGCGGAGGCGCGAGCTCGGCGGCAACGGTGAGCATGGAATCCATGGGAACCTCGGTCTTTAACGAGATGATTGACGACCAGAGCCTGCTCGACAGCCAGTACGATGTCGTCGCCGGTCATTGGCCCACGTCTGCCAACGAAGCCGTGATGGTGCTTTCGAGCCGCGGCACGGTGGGCGACTATACGCTCTACAGCATCGGTGCGCTGGATATCGATGAGCTCAACGACCTGGTCAACAGCGCCATGGCGGCCGACGGCAAGATTGAGACGCCCGAGTCCGCCGCCGACTTTACCTACGACGATGCGCTGTCCACGACGTTTAAGGTGTTGTCGTCGGCCGATGCCTATCGCAAAAACGAAGAGACCGGCATGTGGACTGACATGTCTGGCGACGCCGACTTTATGGCAGCCAAGGTTGCCGACGGTATCGACGTGCACATTGTGGGCGTGGTGCGACCCAACGAGACGGCCAACGCGAGCGCGTTGTCCCCGGGCATTGCCTATACGCATGCGCTGACTCGCCAGCTTATGGAGCGCGCTGCCGATTCGCAGATTGTGCAGGAGCAACTCGCCCACCCCGAGACGGATGTCTTTACGGGCAAGTCTTTCGATGAGCTGCAAAGCGAGGCCAAACAAGGCGTGGATCTGGGCAGCATGTTCAGTGTGGACGAGGCGGCGCTCAAGAGCGCGTTCTCGTTTGATGCGTCTGCACTCTCGGGTGCGGCCGGCGGTATGGACCTTTCTGGTATCGACTTATCCGG
>CABQNF010000152.1 GCA_902465465.1 uncultured Collinsella sp.
ATTCGAACCCGACAGGGTGCGGAGCTGAGGAAACGCGTGAGCGTTTTCCAGCGCAGCACGCAAGGAGCGGAGCGACGCAGCGGAAGCGGGCGGCGCCAGCCGCACGCGGACATCCCGCTGGGGGCACCACAGAATCTGAGAAGCCCGTTACCAATTCGGTAGCGGGCTTTTTGCTACCGATATACCAGGATTCGAACCCGACAGGGTGCGGATCACGGCATCATCGCAAAGCCAGTGGGCAAAAAATAGCAAATATGAGTACTGTTACCATTTTAGTAACAGCGATTTCATGCCTTTAGAAGTCGATTTGGACGTCAGGCGTCCTACGGCGGAAGAATTGCAGACGTTTATCGGCTAAGTACTTGTACATATGTTGCGTAACACTACATATTTTGCAAATAAATAATGCTACAGGACTTGTGACAGTACTCATATTTGACGTTTTTTGTCCACAACCCTTTATACCTAGGCAAGTCGGCGGCAAAACGGACTTCAAAGCGCCCTTCGCAAACAAAAACCGGGGCCCGCATGATGCGGACCCCGGCTCAATACCGTGACGATATGTCAGTTACGCTCTACACGTAGAACAGGATGTCGTCGTAGGTCGGGACCGGCCAGTAGTCGGCGGCCACGATCTCCTCCATGGCATCCACGGCGGCGCGCAGCGTATCCATAGCGGGAACGACCTCGTGCGCGTACACGTTGGCCTGCTCCTGACCATCGAGGCCCTCGGCCTTCTGATGCACGGCGTCGAGCGCCTTGATGGAGTCGTTGATGGTGGTGATGCCGTTGCAGAGCTTGTTGAGCGTGTTCTGCTCGCACTGCATGGCGGCCTCGGCGCCGGCGGCACGAATAGTCTCAAGGCCCTTAGCGACCTTGGTGGCATAGGCGGTAATGACCGGGCGATAGGTACGACGCGCCTCGCGAACCATCGTGGTAGCCTCGATATTCATGAGCTTGTTGTACTTCTCGAGCTTGCAGTCGTAGCGGCACTGAGCCTCGGCCTTGGTCAGGACACCCGTCTCCTCAAAGAGCGCGATAGCCTTATCGGAAACAAAGGCGGGCAGGGCATCGGCCGTGGTCTTGTTGTTGGCAAGGCCGCGCTTCTCGGCCTCGACGGGCCACTCATCGGAGTAGCCGTCACCGGAGAACAGGATGCGCTGGTGATCGGTCAGCACCTTCTTGCAGTATTCGAGCGCGGCGTCCTGGAACTTATCCTCGGGCGTACCCTCAAGCGCGTCGGCGAAGGACTTGAGCGACTTGGCCACGGCGGCATCGAGCACCAGGTTGGAGTCGGAGACGTTCTGCTCGGAGCCGCAGGCACGGAACTCGAACTTGTTGCCGGTGAAGGCAAACGGGGAGGTGCGGTTGCGGTCGGTGTTGTCCTGCATCAGCTTGGGCAGGGTATCGGCGCCCAGGTCGAGCACGCCGCGCGTGGCATGGACGGAAGCCTTGCCATCGATGATCTTCTCGACGACCTCGGTAAGCTGGTCGCCCAGGAAGATGGACATAATCGCCGGAGGAGCCTCGTTGGCGCCCAGACGATGGTCGTTGCCGGCCGAGGCAACGGAGGCACGCAGGAGTTCCTGATAGTTATCGACGGCCTCGATCACCGCGGTGAGGAAGACGATGAACTGCAGGTTGTCGAGCGGGGTGTCGCCCGGATCGAGCAGATTCTCGGACTCGGTGCCAAGCGACCAGTTGTTGTGCTTGCCCGAACCGTTGATGCCCTCGAAGGGTTTCTCGTGCAGCAGGCAAACCAAGTCGTGGCGGGAGGCGATGAGCTTCATTTTCTCCATCATGACCAGGTTCTGGTCGATGGCCTCGTTGACTTCGCCATAGACGGGGGCGAGCTCATGCTGGCAGGGAGCCACCTCGTTGTGCTTGGTCTTGGCGGGAATGCCGAGCGCCCACAGCTCATCGTCCAGGTCCTTCATGTAGGCCGAGACGGTGGGGCGGATAGCGCCAAAGTAGTGCTCCTCGAGCTCCTGGCCCTTGCAGGGAGCGGCGCCAAAGAGGGTGCGGCCGGTGATGACCAGGTCCTTGCGCTTGCGGTAAGCGTCCTTCTTGATCAGGAAGTACTCCTGCTCGTCGCCCACGGAAGGAACGACCTTCTTGGGGGTCTTACCGAACAGCGCCAAAACGCGCTTAGACTCACGCGAGAGCGCGGTCATGGAACGCAGCAGCGGGGTCTTTTTGTCCAGGGCCTCGCCCGTGTAGGAGCAGAAAGCCGTGGGGATGCACAGGACATCGTCCTTGATAAAGGCGGGGCTAGTGGGGTCCCAAGCGGTGTAGCCACGGGCCTCGAAGGTAGCACGCAGGCCGCCGTTGGGGAAGCTCGAGGCATCGGGCTCGCCCTGGATGAGGTTCTTGCCCGTAAACTTGGTAATGGCGGTGCCGTCGTGGTTGGGCTCCAGGAAGCTGTCGTGCTTCTCGGAAGTAATGCCCGAAAGCGGCTGGAACCAGTGCGCATAGTGCGTCGCGCCCTTGGAGATGGCCCAGACCTTCATGGCATGGGCAACGGCGTTGGCCACATCCAGGTCGAGCGGCTCACCGCCCTCGAGGGTTGCAGCAAGGCGCTTCCAAATGTCCTTGGGGAGGTAGTCCTTCATGACTTCCTCAGAGAACACCATGGTCCCGAAGCGGTCAGTAAGATCGGCCATACGGAACTCCCTTCGTATCGGCACCGCGTGAGAAGCGGTGTTGATTACTAACGAACGAGTCATAGCTTAGACTCGCCGTGTTTCCGCGACATTACCGTTATGTTGCTGTCGCGAAACCAATCAATGAGGTTACCCTATCGAGGCGGCGTTGCCACCCTCAACAGCCGATCAACTGCATAAATTGCAGACCTCTCCCCATGGTTTAAGGGTAGTCAATTTGGGACGGGGCTTTATTAACTGGTATTTCGCATCAGATACCATTCAATATAGCCCCATCCTACATTGACCGCCCTGTTATAGGAAATGCCGATAGCGAAGCATTTTCGATTGGTATCCCCAAATAGCGAGTAAAACTCCATCGTGGCACAGTGGTGCTGTAGAATCCTTACAACACATCACGCTATTACGTATCTAGAGGAGCACGATATGCGCGTCGACGAGGTTTTTAAGCAGGCAGCATCCCAGGGCACCGCGCCCATTTCGTTTGAGATGTTCCCGCCCAAGGGCGAGCTGACCCTCGATACGGCTCGCGAGGTGGCAGGCAATCTGTGCAAGCTTTCGCCGAGCTTTGTCTCGGTCACCTGCTCGGCCGGCGGCTCGGGCAACGGCGCCACCACCGCCCCCATCGCGCATATGATTACGAGCGAATTCGATACGCCCTCGGTAGCGCACCTCACCTGCGTGGGCCGCACCCACGCCGACATCGCCGCCAAGATCGACGAGTATCGCACCGCCGGCGTGGAAAACATCCTGGCCCTGCGTGGCGATCTCCCTGCCGGCGCAACCGAGGACGACAAGCCCGCCTCCGACTACGCCTACGCCCGCGACCTCATCCCCGAGCTCGTCGACGCCGGCTTTTGCGTGGGCGCCGCAGCCTACCCCGAGGGCCACATTGCCTGTGAGGATCTCAACCTCTCGGTCGAACACCTCAAGCAAAAACAGGACGCCGGCGCGAGCTTCTTTGTGACGCAGCTCTTTTTTGATAACGAGTGCTTCTACCGTTTTCGCGAGCTTGCCGA
>CABQNF010000153.1 GCA_902465465.1 uncultured Collinsella sp.
CGTTCTACCCAGCCGTTTGGTGCAGTTGCCGGCTAAGTGAGTAGACTTTTTGCGATGTCGTGAGCACATGGCTTTTGCGCAAGGGCTCTATCTGCGGTTTTAGTTTTCGTTATGCGGGTTGTGCTTGGCTATTGCAAAAAAGTCTACTCACTTAGGTTTGAGGGTCGTTCGCTGGCGCCTATTTTCACTTGTTTGCCGACGCCGCGACCATCAGAAGCCCCTAGGACCCCTGCGGCAGGCGTTTTTTGCCTTTGCGAGCACGGTTTCTAAAGTTCTCGACGGCTTCTTCCATGCCCAGGGGTACATAGGTGAGTTCATCGAGGTTTTCGGGCAGGTAGCAGGCGAGGCTTTGCTCCTGCGCGCGGCCCGCCGCGAGCTGTTCATCGCTGGGCTGCGCTCCAGGTGTGGCGCAAATGCCATAGGCGGTGGCGCCCATCTCGCGCGTGCGGCGCTCGTACTCGGTCTCGGGATGCTCGGGATGGTCGCGGCGGACGTCGTCGCTTACCCAAAGCGTATCGTAGCCGGCCGCGGCAAACTGTCCCAGGGCGTAATCGCGCAACGGCTTGCTATCGGTGCGCAGTGTGACGGTAGCGCCGGCTGAAAAGAGCGGGCGGTAGAGCATCAGATGGTCGACATGGACGAGTCGTTTTTTAGCGTACTTGGCCTTGGGCTGCGGCGTGGGAAAGTTAATGGTGATGGCATCGAGCTCGCCTGCGGCAAACAGCTGTGGCAGCGATGCGGCGCCTCGGGGCAGGACGAGTGCGTTGGATAGCCCCTGTTCGCAGATTTTCTGCGCGGCATAGGCGATGCAGATGGGCTCCTGGTCCATGCCGATAAAGAGGGTGTCGGGCTCGCGGTGGGCGCGCTCGACCAGATAGGTTCCCTTGCCACAGCCAAGATCCAGGTGAAGGTGTTCGAAGGGCTTGCTGCCTGCGGGCGCACAGGCCTTGCGCCAATCTCCGGCATAGGCCTCGGGGTTCGTCTCAATCGCATCGGCGTAGCGCTCCAGGCGCTCCTCGAGCACAAAGTTCTTAGGCGTGCGAACGTGGACGGCTCCCATGAGGCTCCTTGGTCATAAGTTTGGAACGCATAGCTGCACGTTCCGTCAATGGATTGAAAAAGGGCGGGCATAGCTTGCCCGAAAGATGCGGTGCAGCCCGGCGGCGAGTCGCCGATACCTACAGGCGCTTGAGAATCACATAGCGGTTGAGCTCGCCGCTGCGACCGTCGGCATGGAAACGCTCAAGCTCGCGCACGGGGACCTCGCCACTCTTGTAGAACGTACGGACGCCGCGCACCAGGTCGGTGATCTGCTGATCGTCAAAGTGATGGCAATAGCGGTAGGCGTGGCGGTCGTTTTGCCAGCCGATGAGGTGGTCGCCGGCTTCAAACTGCGCGGAATCGTAACCCTCAAACGGCGGGGTGAGCTCGGCGCGGGCCTCGGCGCGAACAGCCTTGCGCGCCATGCGCTCGTCGTTCATAAACTCCCAAAAGCTGATGGCGATGATGCCGCCCGGGCGCGTCTGCCGCACCAGGGCGTCGAGCACGCGTACGCGGTACTCGCACGACGGCACGTGGTGCATAAAGCCAAAGCAGACCGAGATGTCGGCGAGCGGGGCGTCGAAAAGCGCGTCGGGTGTCTCGGCGGGGTTGAGCTTCATGAGGGCATCGAGCACATCGAGTTCCTGGAAGTGCAGGTTGGGAATGCGTAGCGCGTGGCCATGTGCATCGATGGCCAGGTCTTGGCACGAGTCGACACCATAGAACTCAAACGGGCAGCTGGCATCTGCCGAGGGGTTTGCGCCGTCGACGCCCTTGGCGGCAAGTGCGCCGCCGGCGGCAAAGTTCTCGAATCGCATATTGCCGCAGGCGAGATCGAAGACGCGGACGGGATGCTCGATCGTGGCGACGTCGAGCTGTTCGAGCGCAATGTCCATGGTGCGCACCCAGCCGGGCCACGGGGCCTGGCGCGTATCGGAAAAGGAGGCGGAGTGCTCGCGATAGAACGTATTGTTGAGCTGGATGAGCGATGAGGCGAAATCGCGGTTCACGGCGCGGGACTCCCTCCGTTGGCGGTGCGGAATAAACAGTACGACCATACTACCGTTAACGCCGCAACGGGGACAACCGAGCCGTGGGTCATTGCTTTGTTTGGACACATTTCCGCAGCTCATATGTGCCCGCAACCGCCGGTTGTCAAAAATCTCACTAGAATAGGTGGCATGCTTTTGGCGGTGGCGGATAGATTTTTAACTGTGCAAGGCGCCTTAAGAACAAAAACGGTCCGGCGGCACGGCTGGCATCACATAGGAGGAACCATGAATGTAGAAACTGCGCAGCGGCTCGCCGACCTTCGTCGCAGCAAGGGTTTTAGCCAAGAAGGGCTGGCGCGAAAGCTGGGGCTGTCGCGCCAGGCAGTCAGTAAATGGGAGCGCGCGGAGAGCTCGCCCGATACCGAGAACCTGATCTCACTCGCCAAACTCTATGGCGTGAGCCTAGACGAGCTGCTCAATCCGAGCGACGAGATCGAGGACGATATCGAGTTTGAGAACGAGGACCGCGCCCGTCAGCGCGAGGCCGAGGCGGCAGAGCGTGCTCGCACCCATGAGGCGGCGGCGCGCGCCACCGAGGCGGCAACACAGGCGAGTGATGCTGCGGCCAAGGCGGCACAAGCGGCAAGCTGGAGTGCGCAGGCCGCCAATGCTGCTACGGCGCAGGTGACGAGTGGCGGCGCGGTTGGCTCGACTCCGGTGAAGGGGCCGTTCCAGTCGTTCCCGTATTGGGCCGTGTGCTGGCTGCTGTTCTTTTTGCTGATGTTCGTGTTTGGTGCCGGCCCCTTTGCCGCGCTGATCTTCTTCACGATTCCCATCTATCACTGGGTGGCGCGTGCGCTCGATGGTGATTGGGCACGCGGGGATATTCAGGTTGGTCCGGCACCGGTGGCGGCTAGGGCTCGGAATGTTTCCGCTTCGGTTGATACTGACGTGGCTACCGCGACTACCGCTGAGCCGATTGCCAAAGAGGGTGATGAATGATGAAGCTTTCACATGAATCCAAGGTACGCCTTGGCGTTGGCATCGGAGCGTTTGTGCTCATCATTGGGCTTGTCTTTGGCATTTCGCGGACATTGATTCATTTTGATGGCCCGTGGGATCTCGACGATGTTGTATCCGGCTTGTCTGGTAAGGACGATGCGGTTGACGAGGGCGATCTTTTGGATGGCGGTAAATATTCCGCTCGGCCTCAGCAGCTTTCGTGTACGACCTTTGATGCTGATGAGTTTCGCTACCTCGATTTCGATATCGATGCGGCTACGGTGGACGTCAAGGTTGTTGATGGCAACAAGGCTCGCGTTATCGAGCGGGGACGCGTTGCCAATGGTATGGATGCCTCCAAGGCCGCGACGCAGAACATCGCATCCGTCGAGGAATCGACGCTCAAGGTTTCTCAGTTTGGAAGTGATGACGGTAAGGCAATTGACCGCTCGGTTACGGTTGAACTGCCGCGCCGTGTTGCCGAACATCTGAAGGGAATCAACGCGCACGTGGGCTCGGGTGATCTGCAGATTGCCGGTGTCACCTGTGATGGTTTCGACCTTTTCCTGGGTGCGGGAGATGTAGAGTTTGCGGGCAGCGTGACTGATGCGCTTAGCGCAGAGGTCGGGTCGGGCGATGTAACGT
>CABQNF010000154.1 GCA_902465465.1 uncultured Collinsella sp.
CTGCCCTGCCCCAACCTTTCCACCGGCGGCTATTGCTACCACGGCGTCAACGAGTTCGTCCCGGTCAGTTCGCTCGTCAAGATGACCGATGTGCTCCAGGAGCTCGTCGCCCGCTTTGCATAAGCCTGGCTGCACAAGTCCGAAAGACGAATCGCCCCGTCCTCAACCGAGAACGGGGCGATTTTTTTGCTGCAATGTGAACAGGTTGACGCACGCCAGCCTCTTAACGCAAGGAGTGTCCCAAACTGCCGGCACAAAAGGAACGTCCCCAAGTGCCAAGTGTTCCGGCAACGCCGATGTTTTGGCGCGGACAGCGAAAACCCGCCAGAGCGAGCAAGGTGCCTTGAAACGAGGCGGCATTGATCTTTTGATCATGCCGCCGAAGTTGAAAGGCAGATTGCCGCTCTGGCGGGTTTGCAGCGTCGAGCAGTTACGCGGTTTGGTAAAACCGCGTAACTTAGTAGTTGGCCTCGTAGCCGTTGCCGTCGCCGGTGGGCTCTTCGTAGTAGTCCGAATCGCTCGAATCGCTTGAGTCATCGGAATCGTCAGAGCTGACCGATGAGGTTGCGGTACCATTTGCGTAGTCGTCAGACGTGTTGTTGTTCAGGTCGCCGATCGTAGAGCTGGAACCGTCGGAAAGGCCCATGGTGTTGGGACCCTTGGGGTCCTTGCCGGCATCGACGCGCTCCATCATTTCCTTGAGCTCGTCCTCGTAGACAAAGACGTAGCTCACACCGTCGATCATGGTGCTGTCGTCGGCGTACGAGGGCAGGTTGGCCGAGTAGATACCGTCGACATCCATACCGCGCATGGCGTTGACCGTAGCCACGATATCCTGAACGCTCATATCGGTTACGAGCATATCGGACAGCGAATTAACCAGGCCAAAGATCTTCGTGGCATCGAAGTTATTGAGAATCTGGTTGGCAAGGGCGCCAAGCACCTGACGCTGGTGGCGCATGCGCGTGTAATCGCCGTCGGCATAGGTGTAGCGGCAGCGGGCATAGGTAAGGGCGGTGGCACCGTCCATATGCTGCTGGCCAGCGGTAATCTTAATATCCAGGTGCTCGGGGTCGTCAACATCATCGGTTGCGTTAATGTCGATACCGCCAACCGAATCAATCAGCGCCTGCATACCGTCGAAGCTGACCTCGGCATAGTGGGAAATCTGAACACCGCACAGCTCGTTGACCGCCTCGACCATGGCCTCGGCGCCGCCAACGGTATGGCAGGCGTTGATCTTCATGGTCTCGCCCTTGTACTCGACCTTGGTGTCGCGCGGAACGGAAATGAGCGTCGCCTGCTTTTGCGTGGGGTCGATGCGTGCCAGGATAATCGAGTCGGCACGATACGTATCCTCGCCCGGACGGCCGTCGGTGCCAAGAAGCAGCACGTAGAACGGATCCTTTGCCTCATCGGTGTCAACCAGAACCCGACGCAGATTGTCGGTAATGACATTGGAATCGCCGAGCTTGCCCATAATGGTGGCAAACCACAGGCCGGCAGCGGTAGTGGCACTCAGCAGCACGCCAAGCACGACAATGAGCGCGACGTGACGAATCGTGTGGCTACGACGACGTTGACGAGCGCGCTCGGAATAGCGAGCCACGTTATCGCGACTGTAGATCTTGGCCTGCGCACCAGTTGAGGGTCTTCGGGCGGTGGTATCCGCGAGGGGCTTTTTATTAAACATAGGCAACCTGTATTAGTAGATGACGGGATCGGGGACGGTAGCATGCTCGACATGCGCGCCGAGCGCCTGCAGCTTTTCGACAAACTGCTCGTAGCCGCGCTTGATGTGATGGATGGCCGAAACCTCGGTCGTCCCGTCGGCGATCAAGCCCGCTACGACGAGGGCCGCTCCGCCACGCAGATCGGGCGAGGTAACCTGTGCACCCGAGAAGCCCTTGACGCCATGAATCATGGCATGATGGCTCTCGATACGAATGTCGGCACCCATGCGCACCAGCTCAGAGGCAAACATAAAGCGATTCTCGAAGATGTTCTCGGTAATAACGGAACTGCCGTCGGCAAGGGCGGAGAGCACCATAATCTGCGCCTGCATGTCGGTCGGGAAACCGGGGAACGGAAGCGTCTGGATGTCGACCGGCTTGATACGCTCGGCACGGTTCACATGGACGCCATCTTCGACGCGCTCGCAGTCGATACCCATGAGCTCCATCTTCTTGAGCACCATGCCCAAGTGAATGGGGCAAAAACCCGTGACGTCGACACCGCGATCGTCGGCCATCAACGCACCGGCAACGATAAAGGTACCGGCCTCGATGCGGTCGCCCACTACGCGATGGGTAACGGGATGGAGCTCTTCCACGCCCTCGATGGTCACGACAGGCGTACCGGCGCCGACAATCTTAGCGCCCATCTCGTTGAGCATGTTGGCGAGATCGACGATCTCGGGCTCGCGGGCGGCATTGTCGATAACCGTGGTGCCCTGTGCGCGCACAGAGGCCATGATGAGGTTCTCGGTCGCACCGACGCTGGCGAACTCGAGCGTGACGGTGGTACCGCGCAGACCTTGGGGCGCATTAGCGTTGATGTAGCCGTGGGCGGTATCGAACTCAACGCCCAGGGCCTCGAGACCAAGAATGTGCATATCGATCTTGCGAGCACCCAGGTTGCAGCCGCCCGGCATGGCAATCTTGGCGCGATGGAAGCGGCCCAGCAGGGGTCCCATGACGGCGGTGGAAGCACGCATCTTGGCAACGAGCTCGTAGGGGGCCTCCCAAGAATCGACCTGAGAGGTATCAATCTCGAGCGTGTGCTCGTCGAGAACATCGATCGTAGCGCCCATGCCCTTGAGCACCTTGCCCATCACGTGGACATCGGAAATATCGGGCACGTTCTGCAGCGTCGTCTTGCCCGGCGCCAGAAGCGTTGCCGCCATGAGTTTGAGCGCGGAGTTCTTGGCGCCCGAGACGGGCACGGAGCCTCCGATGGCGTGGCCACCCTCAACGCGGATAATATCCAAGGTCTACCCTTTCAAAAAGCATGCCCGGGGTGGCTGGGCCATCCCGGGCATGATGTGTTCGCAAATGGTCGAACGCTAAATCGTTTGACTATTGGGCAAGCTTGAGCTTACACCATGCGATTTCATTATAGAGGTAGGCGCGGCGTGCATCATCCTCCGACAAATTACCCAGCTTCTCTTCAAAACCTTGAATATCAGCTTTAAGCTTGTCGGCATCGACGGTCGCCAAATCGCAAGCGCGCTCGGCGAGAACGGTCACGACATCGTCCGCAACCTGGGCATAGCCGCCGGCCACGGCAAACGTGTGGTCGACAGTGCCCATGGCCTTATCGGAAATGCGAACGTAACCGCGGTCGATCGTGCAGATCTCGCTGGAGTGAGCAGGCAGAACGCCAAACTCGCCATCCGTGGACGGAATCGACACAAACGCAGCGTCGCCCTCATAGGCGCAGCTCACGGGGCACACGATGCGGATACGCATAACCTACTTCTCCCCCATCTTGCGGGCGCGCTCGCGCACGTCCTCAATCGTGGAAGCATAGCGGAAAGCCTGCTCGGGCAGGTCATCGGCCTTGCCGTCGACAATCTCGGCAAAAGAGCGGACGGTATCCTCGACGCGGACGTAGACACCGGGGTTGCCGGTGAACTTCTCGGCGACGTGGAAGGACTGCGAGAGGAACTGCTG
>CABQNF010000155.1 GCA_902465465.1 uncultured Collinsella sp.
GCACTCGCCGCGCCCTCATCTCGAAAAGCCTCCGGAACGATCACGCACGCAGCTTCGCTCGGCGCCGCAGGAGTCACGTGCGTTCGACTCGCGATCTGCCGGGCAGCACGCTCAAAGCCCGTGGTCGCCATGCAAAAAGTCGTACCGCTATCGAGCAGCATGTCCGCCAACATCAACGTCGCGGGGAATAGGCCACAGCGCTTCGCCTCGACCTCATAGGCATCCGTGACGGATAGGCGGCAAACCTCGCCGGGGCGCGCCATGCAGTCCAGAACCGTACGAAACGTTCCCTGCAGCTCGAAGGCGCGCTCGTCAAGGGACGGATCGCGATCGAAAACCTCATCCTGCTCGTTCATTTGACCACCGCCTGAACACTCATGTCCTGGCCAGACATTTCATCGAACTCGACACGCGACACATAGGT
Source organism: uncultured Collinsella sp. (assembly GCA_902465465.1). Classification (GTDB taxonomy): domain Bacteria; phylum Actinomycetota; class Coriobacteriia; order Coriobacteriales; family Coriobacteriaceae; genus Collinsella. The sequence continues at coordinate 425 of CABQNF010000155.1, forward strand.
GAGAGCATCCTGTGCAGCCACGCGCTCAAACATGGCAGCACGCGCCTCCTCGACGCGGCGCTCGAGTTCCACCAAACAAGCCGGCGCCGGATCCATTGCATAAGCGGCATCGATTACCGCGAGCGCACGAGCATGCGCGGCATCGGTTCCCATAAGCACGCCCAGGCCATCGGCCTCGCCAATGCGCACGCGGCTCTCGGTAACAAGCACCTCGCTCAGATAAAAGCGGCTGTTGCGAGCCGTCTCGCGCACCTGACACATCACAAGGCCCTGGTGCGCCGGCACAATATCTTCGGCAGGGGCGGCGGCCTCGACCAGGCCCGCCAGTTCGAGCGCAAGCGCAGGGCCGCTCTCAACCAGGACCTCGGTCCTCTCTCTTCTTGTTAGCATGCAAATCTTTCCTTAGTTATCCGAGTCGATGATGTAACGGCGACGAAGGCGAACCGAGATGAACTCGAGTGCAAACGACACAGCCAGGCATACATAGACAATCACGCCCACCTCGTGCAGGTTGTAGTAGTAGTTGCCTGCCTGATACAGCTGAAAGCCGATACCGCCCGCGCCCGCGAAGGCGCCCACGGCAACCGCGTTGGCAAAATTGATCTCAAAGCGAATAAATGTCCATGAGAGCAGTTTGGTAATGGTTGCCGGACAGATGGCCTGGAACACAATCTGCCAGAAGCTGGCACCGCTCGCAGAGAGTGCCTCGATTACATCTGCATCGATTTCTTCAATCGACTCCGAGTAGCTCTTGGTAAGATACGCGATGGAATGGAAGGAAATTCCCAGCACCGCCGCCTCGGATCCAAGGCCGATGGCCACCGTGAAGACGAGTACCCACAGAATCGTTGGAATCGCTCGGATGATAGCAACGAATCCTTTGACCGCATTGGAAACGAGCGGATTCGAGAGGTTCTCGGATGCCGCCAACGCCAAGAAAAACGAGATGATGGCCGAGATGATGGTGCACAGCACGGTAACCGCAATGGTGACCAACGTGCTCTCGGCAACCTTTGCCCAGCTAAAATGCGCAGCTCCCAACGGCGGGTCAAGCGCTGGTTGGAACATCATGGCGCAGAAATCAGACCAGGTTTGAGCGAGTGCGCGGCCAAGGTCAACCGTGCCAAAATCCATGCGCACAAACGTAACGACCGTCAAGAGGCACAGAATGCCCAGCGTAAGCACGACAGAATAGTTGCGCCCCCGGCGAGACACGAGACGAATATGCCCAGCGTGCGAACGCTCGATCGCACCGGCCGTGGCGGGAGTCAGCTCAAAAGTATCCATTAGATCATCGACCTTCTAGCTGCGTTGGAAATCGCCTCGACCACGAGCACCAAAACAATGGTCACAAGAATCACAAGGCCAGCGCAGTCATACCGAAAAGACGCGTAGTACAGGTTGAAGGCAAAGCCGATACCCGTACCGGTAAGCAAGCCCACCAACGTGGCCTCGCGAATATTGGTCTCGACCATATAGAGTGTCCAGCTCATAAGCTCTGCAACGGCAAGCGGCAGACCCGCCTGAAAGACAATCTGCCAAAAGCTTGCTCCGCAGCTGCGCAACGCCTCGATGGGGCCGCAAGGGATTTCGTCGAGCGTGTCCAGAAAAAAGCGCGTAATCTGGCCAAACGTCGCCAAAAAGAGCGCGAGGAAGCCCGTGAACTCGTTTTGCTTGAACGAAAGGAGCAACAGCAGCGCCCATGCAATCATGGGAACATTGCGAAAGATATTGGCGAAGATGCGGATGACACCGCGCACGATGCCGTTTTCGACACCGACGCTCGAGCATCCCAGCACCGCAAGAACGATACCCAGCAAGGCCGCGAGCATCGTAGCGGCGATGGAATCGAACACCGTCGAAACCACCTGCGTGGCAATTATGCCCAGCTGTCCTAACGACGATGCCGTGGGGCAAAAGTTCTGCAGCATCCATGCAAGGGCAGCGGGTACCGAACCCAAGGCATATCCAAAGCTGAAATCGCCGACAAGCGATGCCCCCTCGGCAACCAAGACAACGGCCGCAACTACTGCGAGTGCGCGAAGCTGACGCCTTCTAAACCAGCTCAAATCGGGAACCTTCCCCGCTTTCGCATTGCCAAAAGAGCCTGTGGACATGGCGCCGCACTCCCCCGCGCTCATCGCAAGGCTCCAGAAGGAACAGCGGAAGCCATGCCAACAGATGCGGGTGTCGCGCCAGCTTGGGGCCCTGACACCGGAACGGAAATGAAGCCCTCTTCTCCATCGCCGTAAATCACCGCGATCATCTGGGGGGTCAGCTCGGCAGGCGCACCCTCGAACACCTTCTCGCCCGCACGCAAGCCCACGATACGATCGGAAAACTCAAGTGCCATATCCACCTGATGCAGATTGACGATGCAGGTGATGCCATGCTGACGCGTCACGCGGCGCAGATGCTCCATGACAGCACGGCTGCTCTTGGGATCAAGGCTCGCGATAGGTTCATCGCATAGAATGATGCGGGGATCTTGAATAAGTGCGCGGGCGATACCCACACGCTGCTTTTGTCCGCCCGAGAGCTGATCGGCGCGACGATAGGCAAACTCGCCCAGGCCCACTTCGTCAAGCAGCTCGAACGCACGGAGCTTCTCGGCTTCGCTGTAGAGGCCCAGCGACCCCGCCACAGCACCCTTGTAGCCCAGACGCCCATGCAGCACGTTTTGAATGGCGGTAAGGCGATACACCAGGTTGTAGTTCTGAAAGATCATGGCGATCTGCGCGCGCACGCCACGCAGCTTGTTGCGGCGCAGATGCGTAATGTCCCGACCATTAAAGACAACCGACCCCTCCGTGGGCTCGATGAGGCGATTGATGCAGCGCAAAAACGTCGACTTGCCGGCGCCTGAAGGACCGATCACCGCAACCAGTTCTCCCTCGCCGCAAGCAAAATCTACGCCGGAAAGCGCGTGATGCTGCTCCCGTGCACCTCGTTTGCCCTCGTAGCTTTTGGTCAAATCGCTCACCTGCAAGAGAGGCTGTGCGTTCTGTGGCATTTCCATGCCCTCCCATCAACGTCGAGGCCGGACGCGGATATTCGCGCCCGGCCCGTTTTGGCAGCGGCGAATCGTCTACGCGATGCCGCCCATCTGCACGTGTGCGCGCAGGGACATGCATTAGTCAAGCGCACGAATGGGGTCGTACCAGGAGTCCTCGACCGCGATGAAGCCGGCGGTATCACCCAGGCTCCAAACGGCACCGGTGCCCTCTTTATCCTCGGGGGCAAAG
>CABQNF010000156.1 GCA_902465465.1 uncultured Collinsella sp.
CTGGGCCTGTGCGGCCAGCTCCTTGGCGTGTCCCATGCGCTCGGTTAGCACCAAGTCAAACTGGGATGCGCGTGCAGTCATGTCCAAAAAGCGTTGCAGGCGCTCGGCAACTTCGTGCGCCGCACCCGACTGGGCGGCTGGGTTGGCGATGATGAGCGTGCGGCCAAAATCAGTTGCGTGCATGGGGCGACTCCCGGCGTATGACGTGACGGTGCGGTCGCGCTCAGGTCGAATTGCCCCCGATTGTGGCTGCACGTCGAATACTTACGTCTACTCTATCAGGTCGTTGTGGCGCTCGATAGCATCCGCTACCGTACCGCCCTCATCCACAATAAGCGAACGGCGCTTGGGCGAGATGATGCGCTGGGCGGGGTACACGCCGCGGTGTCCGGCAGTTAGGTAGCTGATAAAGGCCACGATGACAAAGAACCCGGCTGCCGTGCCGTGGAACAGGTCGATGGCCATCATGCAGGTGGTGATGGGCACGTTGAGGCCGGCACAGAACACGCCGAGCATGCCGAGAGCCGCCAGAAAACTGGGGTCGATTCCGACGAGGCAACCGATCCAGCCGCCGAGCGCCGCACCGATGCCAAACAGGGGCGTGACCTCGCCGCCTTGGAAGCCCGCACCCAGGGTAAGCGCTGTGACGACCAACTTGATGGCTGCGTCTGCCAGGGTGGTGTTGCCGGCAAATCCGGCGCCGGAAAGCCACGTGGAAAGGCCGGCGTAGTCCCAGGCGTCGAGAAGGGCATAGGCGGCCAAAACCACGAGTGCGCCTATGAGTGCGCGAACGAGGTAATTGGTGATAAAGCGACCGTACAGGCTCTTGACGGTTCGAACTGACCAGGCAAAGAGGCGTGCCGTCAGACCGAAGATAATGGCGCTGATAACAACGATGACAACCGTCCGTGGTGTCATGTTGGGAACGCTGGCGATGACATTCGCTTCGTACTCGGTACCCAGGGCGAGTGATGTAAAGTAGCCGGTAAACGAGGCGACCAGGCAGTAGATGCCCGCGGTGTAGTCGATCTTGCCGATAAAGCACATCTCCATGCCAAAGAAAGCTCCGGCAAGGGGCGAACCGAATACGGCGCCAAAGGCCGACGAGATGCCGGCGAGCATGAGGTCGTGGTGGTCATGCTTTTTGAGGTGGGCGAGGCTCGAGATGTTGCTGGCGATGGTGCCGCCAATCTGCACCGCAGCTCCCTCACGACCGGCCGATCCGCCGGTGAGGTGCGTGAGCGTGGAGCAGACGAAGGTGAGGACGGCCATGCGCATATGGATGAGGCGTGTGCCCAGAGCGGAGTCGATGACCAGGTTGTTACCGCGTTTGGCGGCAAGACCGTGGTTTTTGTACACCCATGCGGTGGCAACGCCCACAACGGGAAGCAGCGCGTAAATCCACGCATGGTGCTCGCGATAGTCAGTCGCGATATTCAACGAGGCCAAAAACGCCCAAGCGGCAACGCCCATGGCGAGCGATACGGTGACGACGAGCACGAGCAACTTGGCGCTCACGAGTAGGTTGCGGACGTTGCGGCGCGTGTCGGCAGCTAAGAGATGCTCGGAGCGAGTGAGCTGATGTCTGCCTGCCATGATGACGTCGTTCAGGGAGAAAAAGCCGCCGTCGTCGAGCGGCTGGGAATGATCCTGCGTTTCGTTTGCGCTTTCGGTTTTGTCGTTATGAGCCATACGTTCCTCTTTTAGGTTGCAACGCAAGCATTATAAAACGCGGTAAACGCGACGAGCCGGTGGGTTGGTTTCCATTCTGTTTCGCGGCCTGCAACCGACAGGTGTATTTGCGGGTACAGGCCGAGTCGCGGCCGTGCATCGGGTGATTATACTGAGAAAAGCATAAAGAATCGGCGCCCCTGTTGTGCGCCGTGGCATTAAGAGGTGCATATGGCAGAGAAACTCATTCCACTGGAGGACGCGCAGTCGATTGTCCTGTCGCACGTTGCTCCGACGGATCTCATCGAGATTCCCGTGTGGCAGGCCGCCGGTCTTCCCTTGGCCGAGGACGCGGTGGCCGATATCGACATCTCGCCGTTTGCCAACAGCGCTATGGACGGATATGCCGTGCGCTCGGCGGACTTGGCGCAGGCATCTGGCGAGGCGCCGGTGACGCTCGACGTTATCGGACACGAGGCCGCGGGCCATGTGTTTGAGGGCGCAATCGGCGCGGGCGAGACGGTCCGCATCATGACGGGCGCGCCGGTACCCGAAGGTGCCGATGCCGTTGTGAAGTACGAGATCGTCGATGTGCTTGACGGTGACGGCAACGAGGGCTCGCGTGTGAGGTTCTCGGCGCCGGCCAAGGTGGGGGAGAACGTTCGCTCTGCCGCCGAGGAGGCCCATGCCGGCGATGTTGTGATGCACGCCGGCGAGGTCGTGGCTCCGGCGGGCGCGGGTCTGTTGGCAAGCGCCGGATATGCGAGCGTGAAGGTGCACGCTGCCCCACGTGTGGGCATTATCTCGCTGGGCACGGAACTGGTCGCACCGAGTAAGGTACCGGCGCGCGGTCAGATTCGCGATTCCAACTCTTCGGCGCTGATGGCCGAGGCACTCGATGCCGGCGCCGAGCCCGTGTTCTACGACATTGCGCCCGATGATGAGCAGGCGATTGCCGAGCTGGTGCATCGTGCCGTGCAGGAGTGCGATTTTGTCATTACGAGCGGCGGTGCCTCGGCGGGCGACTACGACTATGTGACGGCACTGGTCCATCGCGAGGGCGAGGTGCTCTTCGACCGCATCTCGATGCGTCCGGGCAAGGCTATCACGTTTGGCTTGCTCGGGGGTAAGCCCTACCTGGGGCTTTCAGGCAATCCTGCCGCGGCGTATGTGGGCTTTGAGATGCTTGCCCGTCCGGCGATTCGCAAGATGCGCGGCTTTGCCGAGGGTGCGCGTCCCGTGCAGCAGGCGACGCTCACGCATAGCGTGAAAAAGCGACAGCATCGCCGCTTCTTCGATCGCGCCACGGTTTTGCGCGACCCCGAGACCGGTGAGTTGTTGGTGACCGAGGCCAAGACGCAGAATTCGGCGCTGCTTGGAACCATGCAGCGTGCGAACTGCCTGTTGCGTATTCACGAAGGACCGTGCGACCTTGCGGCGGGCGACGTCGTGGATGTCGTGCGTGTCGACCTGCCTGAGGGCACGGTGCTATAGGAGGAATGCTATGGAGTTGAAGATTTCGATTGTGACGTGCTCGGATACGCGCGATCTTGCCCAGGACGAGGCGGGTGCTGCGCTCGAGGAGCTTATCGTGGCACAGGGCTGGACGGTCGCCTCGCATGTGGTCGTGCGTGACGACGTCAGCGAGATCGGTGATGCCATTGCGGAAGCCGCCGATGAGTGCCACGCCAATGTCGTGCTCACCTGCGGCGGCACGGGGCTTTCGATGCGCGACGTAACACCCGAGGCGACGCGTGCCGTCTGTGACCGCGATGTGCCGGGTATTGCCGAGGCAATCCGTGCGTATTCGATGACCAAGACGCGCCGCGCTATGCTCTCGCGCGCTATTTGCATGCAACGAGGTCATACACTTGTCGTAAACTTTCCCGGTTCTACGAAGGCCGCCCGCGAAAGCTGGGAGGCCATAGCAGACCAGCTGGAGCATGCGGCTCAGATGACAGCGGGCGGCGGACATACCAACTAAGCG
>CABQNF010000157.1 GCA_902465465.1 uncultured Collinsella sp.
GATAGTCGAGAAGCGCGGTCTCAAGAAGGAGTAACATCGGGGCTTGCAGCGACGGACCTCAGGACACTCTTACACCACGTCTGCGCGCGCGACCCGCCAGCTCGCTAAAAACGCTCCGCGTATTCTTTACGCTCGCTCTTTCGCGGGTCCAAGTCCCCGCGATGGGCCCATAACAAAAAAGCTCCCATTGCTGGGAGCTCTTTCATGTAATGGTGCGGGCGAAAGGACGTCCGCGTATCCGCTCCGCGGATCCGCACCGGCTTCGGCCGCCTGCCGGCGTCCTCGCCAGCTCGCTAAAAACGCTCCGCGTTTTCTTAACGCTCGCTCTTTCGCAGGTTCAAGTCCCCGCGATGGGCCCATAACAAAAAAGCCCCCATTGCTGGGAGCTCTTTCATGTAATGGTGCGGGCGAAAGGACTTGAACCTTCATGGGGTTGCCCCCATACGGACCTGAACCGTACGCGTCTGCCAATTCCGCCACGCCCGCGTGCAGGAATTAGAATAACGGAGCGCCGCCGCGAACGCAAGAACTATTTTTGAAAAAGTTGGCAAGCGTTATTGCACATACATTTAAGGGTTCTCACAGCCCCATCATGAATTTAGTATGCGTCCTCTTCATGCCGTGATTCTCGTAAAACCGGTGAGCATCCAACCGTGCGGCATTTGAGGTCACCTCGATAACCTCGCATCCCTGCTCTCGTGCACACGCAATGGCTCTCTCAAGCAGCAGTGTCCCGCGTCCACCACCACGGTATCCCTTGTCAACCACGAGCTCGCAAATCTCGGCCACGGGGTGTTCATGGTGAAGCTGCCGCTCGACGCGCACGTTCACAAACCCGACAACGTCATCCTCCTCGAGCACAAAAGCGAAAAATGGTTGACGGGCAAGCTGCCAGCCAAAACGCCTACAGAACGTCAATCGGTCAAATCGAGTGTCCTCAAGCTGGCACATGAGCTCGTACACCGCGTCGGAATCGGCAACAGTCGCCGTTCGAACTGTCATCTTTGGACCCCCTAAGCAAGCAGGCGTTCTTGGTCGAACAGCTGCGCAACGGACTCGCCGGCTTCATCCGGCGTGATGAAACAAGCCCCGACGCACTCGGGGGCGCCATAGCGCCCATGGTAATCGCTACCGCCGGTGCACAAGATTCCGTACTGTCGTGCAAGTCTAAAGGCCTCTTCGGTCGCAACGGCATCGTTATCGGGATGAAACGCCTCGATGCCCATCAGACCCGCCTTAACAAGTGCGGGGATAGCCCCCCACGAGTCCATCTGCTGGGGATGTGCGAGCACGGGCACGCCGCCCTGTTCGCGAGCAGCCCGCACAATTGCAAGTGCGTCGGGATAGGAAATGTCACGCTCGGCAATACCGCCGTTTTTAAATAACCGACGATACACGCGCTGATATTCGCCATCGCGATAGCCCAACCCCGTAAGCGCCTGCATGACGTGCTGTTTGTAGACACCAGTGCTTGCCCGCGAGACTTCGACCACGTCAGCCACCGATGCTTTTCGCCCGCAGGGGGCTATCCCTGTACGCTCGAGCGTCCATGCCTGCCACAGAGTGTTGGCAGTACGGCGGGCAAGCGTTTCGTTTACCAAGAGCTCAAGCGGACCAGATTCATCCGCCGTAGCCGCGAGACCGTAGCAAAGAATATGGATCTTGCGTCCGGTTTCCGCGTCAACGCAAGAAGCTTCAACACCCGCAATCACGGGAAAACCCATCTTGCGGGCTTCGGCGCGTACGGACGACAGCTGGCGCAAACTGTCGTGATCGGTAACGGCAATACCCGAAAGACCCCGCTCACGAGCCTCGGTAATCAATGTCTGCACCGATTGAGAACCATCGGAATAAACTGAATGCATATGCAGATCAAATGACCCCTGCACGGATCTATGTTCTTGCATCCGTCCCTCCTATGCCTGGACAAACCCACCGATCTGCATGTTGTACTCACGATCGCAAACGCCTTCCATAAACTCCAAATCATGGAAGATCCCCAGCATCGTAGTACCTCCGGCCTTGAGTTGCTCAATCAAATCGCGGACTCTGACCTTGCTCGCGTTATCGAGGCTGGCAGTCGGCTCGTCCAACAGTAATAGACGTGGACGACGCACCATAGCGCGCGCGATGTTGAGTCTGAGCTTCTCACCACCCGAGAACGTGTTGGGATACAGGTCCCACAGGGGCTTGGGGAAGTCGAAATGCTCGAGCATACGCGTCGTCTCCTCCTCAATCGCATCTTCATCGGCAAACGCCTCGGCGGCACTCGCGCGCACGATTTCACGGGCCGTGGTACGTGGCACGGCATCGAGGAACTGGGAGACATAGCCAATCTCGTAGTTGCGCAGATAGATCACACGACGCTCATCGAGCGTGGCAAGGTCGACCGGGCCAAAGGCCTCGGAATCGTACACGATGTGGCCGCTTTCCGGCAGATTCGTACGATAGATGCACTTGAGAATCGTTGATTTACCCGAGCCCGAGCGGCCGGTAACGCCCACGAACTCGCCCGGCAGCACGCTCAGCGAGATATGCTCACAGCCGCGCACGCGACGGTCGGCGGTATGCAGGGTAAAGCCCTTGGAAAGATCCTCGATCGCAAGGAGTGGACATGCATCAGGCTGAAAGGATTCGATTGAATCGCCCATTACTTGTCCTCCGATCCATCCGTATCCACCACGGCTGCCGGCACGTGGTCGGCGGTCTCGGCGATCGTCGCGGCATCGGTGGCAAAACGGGCAGACATGCTCGGCAGCGCCGGATACCACATGCGCGAAACCACACGGCCATCCACCAGCGTCGCCGTGATCACGGGATAGGTGCGCTGGCCTTCCTCAACCTCACGAATGACCAGAATATCGGCTTTCTTGCCCTCTTCCAGACTGCCAATCTGGTCGTCGGCATGCACGGCGCGCGCCGGGTTGATGGTGAGCATGGCAAACGCCTCTTCAAGCGGCAGCTTGAAATCATGGTGCAGGGCAAAGGCGCTCTGCAGCATTGCCGTGGGATAGTAATCGGAGCACAGCACGCTCGCCACTCCGTTGGACACGGCGTCGCGCGCCGAAAGATTGCCCGAATGGCTCTTTCCCAGCAAGATGTTGGGTGTTCCCATGACGGTCGACATGCCACGCTCGCGAGCAGCGCGCGCCACCTCTAAACTCACCGGGAACTCAGAGATCGTGCAGCCGAGCTCACGCATAAGGTCCAGATGCTCGACCGAATCGTCATCGTGGCTCGCCAGCGCAATGCCGTTTTCGCAGGCAACATCGGCAAGATATTTGAGCTGCTCAAAGGAAAGCTTGGGCGCCGCCTGCTGAGCGGCAACGATCTGTGCCGCTTCTTCATCACTCAGCTCATGATCGCCACGAACGCTCTTGCGCCAGATCTCGATATCGCGATATTGACCCTGGCCGGGAGTGTGGTCCATAAATGAAAGCTCGTCCACCTCGCCCGAGCGCAAATGCCCCTCAACTTGCTCAACCAGATTGACGTTATCGACCTCAAGACGCAGGTGCAGGCGATGACGAATCAGATGGGCGTTTCGCCCCTCGGTGCGTTTGCAGCCGGCGATAAGCGCCATGATTTTCTCGGTGTTCTCCCAGCGCCGGACCGGCTTGGCATCCATGATGTCCTGCGCATATGCCGAAAGCG
>CABQNF010000158.1 GCA_902465465.1 uncultured Collinsella sp.
AACTGCCGCCACGTGCTGCGGGTCGGACAGGTCCTTAGGCGTCATGCGAGCGAGCTCTGCACGAATCTTCTCGGCATTAGCCTCGGAAGAATCACTTGCATAGTCGCGAATCATCAGGTCGTATTCGGTATCCATGCTGGAGCCGGCGAGCTGCTCGAGCTGCATCTGCACGAGCTTGCCCTGGTTGCCCAGCTTGACGATGCAATCCTTAAGCTCGGTCTTTGCCTGCTGCATGATCTCGAAGCTCGAGAAAATACCGGTAATGTCGGCGAGCGTAACGTAGTCGTCGAGCTCGAGGGCCGTCAGGCGCAGCAGGGAGCGGTCGAGCGACTGACGGGTGGTCTGGAGCGTGGCGACGAGCTGGTTGACCGAGCTCATGATGGTGGTGACGGGCTGGATCTCGTAGCTCTTGCCGTGAACGTACACGTTAACGACGGCACGACGGGCCGAGACCGAGATCACGATGGCATCGGTGAGCACCGACATGCGAGCGGCGGTGCGGTGACGCATGCCCGTCTCGCTCGTGGCAAGCGAGGGATCGGGATTGAGGTGGAAGTTGGCGCGCAGAATCTGGGTGAGGTCACCGTCGATGACGATGGCACCGTCCATCTTGGAGAGCTCGAACAGACGGTTCGAGGTGAACGAAATGTTGAGCGGGAAGCCGTCGTTACCGGCAGCGAGCACGTTTTCGGTGTCGCCGACGCAGATAAGGGCGCCCAGGTGACCGGCGATGATCATGTCGAGGGCGGTGCGGATCGGCTGACCAGGTGCCGTCAGGCGGATGGCCTGTTCCATACGCTTTTGCAGCTCGTTCTTATCCAAGGCATCGCTCCCATCGTATACGCTCCATAAACGCTAAATAGTTTCTCACGGTTTGTCCCCGCGGCGCTTGCGAAATCCGATGCTTACAGAATGAGCGAACACAGCTGAGAGCCCAACCCAAATGGGCTGCTTATGTGGTAGCATCGGGATTCGCATAAATGAGGGAGTAGTCGCGTGACTGGATTCGCCTCCGGTGGCGCGGTAAGTCAACACACTGGCCGATGCGGCCTGGCTTGCCTTAATGAACGAGACTCGTGGCTGTGCGCGCAACGCGTACGCCACGGGTCTTTTTTGTTGCTCCCCTGCCAGAAGTACACGCGGGTTCGCCCGCAGAGAGGGAGCCAGACTATGGGACTCGCCGAGCTCGTGCTGCTCGCCGTTGGCCTTTCGATGGACGCCTTTGCCGTTTCCATCTGCAAGGGCCTTGGCATGAAAAAGATCAACCTTAAGGTCGCCGTAGTGCTCGGCCTGTTCTTTGGCGGCTTTCAGGCCGGCATGCCCGTAATCGGATGGGCGCTCGGCAGTCAATTTATGGGCATCATCGGCCCCATCGACCACTGGATCGCCTTTATCCTGCTCGCCTTCATCGGCGGCAAAATGCTGTGGGAGGCCTTTACCGAGGACGAGGATGAAGGCGACGGCAAGGATGCCGAAAAGATTGACCTGGTCGAGTACCTGATCCTCGCTATCGCCACCTCAATCGACGCCCTAGCCGTGGGCATCTCATTTGCCGCGCTCTCGGTTGACATCGTGCCCGCTGTATCGCTTATCGGCGTCACAACGTTTATCTTCTCCGTCGCCGGCGTAGCGATCGGCCACACCTTTGGCGCGCGCTACGAAAAACCCGCCACCATCGTGGGTGGCGTCGTGCTCATCCTTATCGGCCTCAAGATTCTGCTGGAACACTTGGGTTTTTTGGCGCTGTAAAACACCCTTCAAAACTAAACGTCCGGGCAAGGTCTCATGCAGAGTTTTGCATGAGGCCTTTTCATGCAGACTTTTGCATGTCATACTGATATGCAAAAGTCTGCACGTTAGGAGATCGCCGTGGATACCCTTCCCATCACCACACCGCGCCAAGCTGGCGTCTACGTGCGCCAGGCACGCGAGGCGCAAGGGATCACTCGTGCCGTCCTCGCTAAAAAAGCCGGTGTTTCGGAGCGCCTGCTCGCATCGCTCGAGCTGGGCGACGCCACCGGCATTCGACTCGACAAGTTGCTGACCGTCTTTAACGCACTCGGCATAGGTCTCTTCGCGCAAAGCGATAACGACTCCATCGCATCGCCCTCCGAACATCCGACGACGATAGTGAACCCCCCTATCGCGAACTCGAATACCCTGCCAAAGCCAAGCGTAGGCAGACGACCCACTCGACAAGGAACGCCATCTTCCTATGGTGCCTTGCTGGCCCAAATCGCAGCCGAGCAAGGCCTTTCCGGCACTTCAAACCTCTCCTTTGGCTGCAAGGTTGTGAAATAAATGGCAGAGATGGAACTCGCGACCCTCATTTGTGGCGAAATCGCCGGCACTCTCCGGCAAGACGAGCATGGACTCTGCAGCTTTGCATACGTCCCAGCCTATCGCGGAGCACCGTTATCGCTAACAATGCCGCTTTCCAATCGCACGTATGGCCATAACATCGTCCGCCCGTTCCTATTTGGCCTTTTGCCCGACAGTCAAGAGCAGCGTCGCGCTATTGCCACCGAGCATGATGTTGCATCCAACAACCCCGTCGCCCTCTTGTGCCATATCGGTCTTGACTGCGCGGGGGCCGTTCAGTTTTGTCGAGCCGATCAATTAGACGCCGCCCGCGGCAGGGTCTCGGCATACCGCCCGCTTACCAATTCTCAAATCGCTCACAAGCTCAAAGCAATTCGCGATGACGAAAGAGAGACATGGATGGGCTCCAACGAAAGCTGGTCCCTGGGCGGCAATCAAGGCAAATTTGCACTAGCTTGGCATGATGGCCAATGGTGCGAATGTCTAGGATCATCCCCCACTACCCATATCTTCAAAAATGGTGTCGTTGGGTTCAAACATCAGGCCTTAAACGAATTCGTCTGCATGAAAACGGCTCGGCGTGTTGGCATTCCAACTGCCAACGTCTCCTATTGCACATTTGAAGACGAAGCCGCGCTCGTCGTTGAACGGTACGACAGAATGGTCAATAGCAGCGGAAATATCGAAAGGCTGCATCAGGAGGACTTTTGCCAGGCGATCGGTGTATTGCCAAGCCAGAAATACACCGCCGACGGAGGACCAACTACACGAGACATCCAAGAACGACTGATTAACACAGTCCCCCACCACATGAATCTTGTGCTTTTTACCTATATGTTGTTCTATAACGCCATTATCGGAGCGCCTGACGCACACGCTAAAAACTACTCGCTCATCCTTGGCAAAGGCACAAACGCGGCGCTCGCACCCATGTACGATGTCGCGTCGGGTTTGGCATATGAGCGCATGCGCCGCCGAGCGCGCCTTGCCATGAGCGTTGGCGGCGAAAATCGTGTGGGGCGCATCGGTCCAGGCGCTATCCGCCGATACCACGGTATGGGCGACCCCGCGCTGGAGGCGGCGCTCACCGATGCCGGGCTATCCGAGAAGTTTTGCTTTGCGACCATGATGGACCTCGCCTACGAGGTACCCAATTGCATGGAAGAGGTCATGAACGAATACGCCGACCTGCCCGGCATGGCGGACCTGCGCGAGCATATGCTCGGCCCCGTCTGCGAAAACTGCCAGCGCACCCTCGACCTCATCAAGGCGGATATGGGCTAGGTGTCCGTAATCTCCCATTTCCCAAAAGAAGAGAGGGGG
>CABQNF010000159.1 GCA_902465465.1 uncultured Collinsella sp.
GCTCGGCGATGACCTGCTCGATCAGGGCCTCGAGCTCCTCGCCCGAAACCTGCGCGGGCAGCAGGCTCTCCAGAATCTTGACCTGCTCGGTCAGGTTGTCGGTACGCTCCTGGTCGGTGCCGGCCTTGATGGACATCTCCAGCGTCTCGCTCGTCTGCTTGATCAGACGCTTGATCATGCTGTTGACGTCTTCCTCGGTCACATCGCGGCGCTCGTTAACCTCGATATTCTTCACCTCGGCCTTGACCTGGCGAATGATGGACAGGCGAACCTTGTCCTTGGCCTTCATGGCCGCGATCATTTCTTTCTGCAGCTCTTCGTTGGTCATCTGCAAATCCTCTCTAATAGCGTGGGCGGCACTCACGCGAGCACCGCCCCATGGTTACTCAGTCTTCGACGAATCGTCGGTCGAACTCTTGGTGACGCCCTTCAGACTCACGTTATAGGGTACGTCCTTGGGCATGGGGTTGACGGTGATGTCGGCATCCTTCTTGTACTGCTCCAGCCACTCGCTGTACGCGGTGCTGGCCGCTTGCGTCTTCACCACGTTGGAGACGTACTTTTTGATGTCCTTGGGCACCTGGTTGATGTCATCAACCTGATTATCGACATGGAAGTAGTCGGTGCACTTGATGATGTGGTAGCCATAGGTCGACTCGACGACTTCGCTCACGTCGCCCTTGTTGAGTCCCTCGAGCGCCGTCTGGTAGCTGTCGACGAAAGTGGTGAGCTTATCCCAGCCCACATCGCCCTTCTTCTCCTTGGAACCGGTGTCCTCGGAGTACTGCTCAACGGCGTCCTCAAAGCTCAGCTCACCGGAGTTGATCTTGTCCAGGCACTCCTGCACCTTGGCCTTGGCGGCAGCCTTGTCCTCGTCGGAAGCGTCAGAATCAACCTTGATCAGGATGTTCGACGAGCGGCGGGCGTCGTTGTAGCTGGACAGGTTTTCGTTGATGTAATCGACAATCTCGCTGTCCTTGGGCTTGCTCGTGGGCGCGACGGCATCCTTGAGTTTCTGCTGCGCCAGACTCTCCTTGAGTGAGTCCTTGTAGGTGTCCTCGGTATAGCCGTAGGTCTTGAGGGTCTTCTTAAAGGCCTTGGCGCCGCCCGCGCTCTTGCACGCGTCCTTCCAAGCCTTCTCGACCTCCTCGTCCGACACCGTCACGCCGTTCTCCTTCTGTGCCTGTTGAAGCAGAATCTGCTGCGTGTAGGAGTCGATGAGTTGCTTGCGGTACTTCTTGGGCGTGAGGTCGTTGTCAACCAGATACTGCGCCCAATCCTTATCCTTGGTGTAGCCGTAGGACGTGCGCATGCTCATGATCTGCTTGGTCACGGTGTCCTCGGTGAGGTTGGTGCCGTTGATAGTTGCAGCAACACCGCCGGTCAGCTTGTAGCCCGAGGTGTCCTCGGCCTGCGACATAAGGCCGGAGCACGCCATCGCCGAGACGGAAAGCAGCATCGCCAGCACTCCGATGACCACCAGGACGATCTTGACGGTCTTAGACACGTACGTCTTGCGCTGCTTCTTGCGAGAGCTGGAGGCAGCGCGAGCCTGCTGCTCGGGCGTCGGCTCGGGCGCAGGGTTCTTTTTCTTATTTGCCATAGTTGGCCTTTCGCATAACGAATCGAACAAACGCCATTGTGTCACAACGCGGCCCCCGCGGCACGCTTGGTGCATTGGGGACAGGTTAATCTGCACCATTTTGGTGCAAAGGGGACAGATGTGGCACTTGGCAGTTGGACGTTCTTTATGTGCCGACACTTGGGAACTGTCCCTAACTGCCGGCAGAAAAGGAACGTCCCCAAGTGCCGGCTCAGCCCCACCTTAGAAGTGACGGCGGATGGCGTCGACCATGCCCTGGGACGTGGTCTGGCCGAGCACGTCGGCTGCGGCATCGGCGTCCATAAAGATGTTCATGAGCGCCTGCAGGGCTTCGACCTGGCCTCCCGGCTCGGCGATGCCCAGATTAATGACGATCTGCGCCGACACCGGAGCGCCCATGCCAGCCATAGCGTTAAATGTCACGGGCGCGGCGGGCTTCACCACCGCGATATAGGGCTTGGCCACAAACCCCGGATCGGTATGCGGAATGGCAATGTTTGCCGCCGGCATGGCAAGACCCGTGGGATAGGCATCCTCGCGCGTGCGAACGGCGTCGAGCCAACCCTCGGCAATGTAGCCACGTGGAGCAAGCTCGCCCTCGAGCCGCGCAAACACCTCATCCGGCGTCGCACACTCCCAATCAAAAAACACCAGCTCAGGCGTAAACAGCGCTTCGTTATCCGCCATGCGCTCACCTCTCTCACCTAGCCATCGGGGACGTTCTTAAATGACTAGCCGTTAAAGAACGTCGCAGGTGACTACCCAAACAAAGGGTGGCCACGTGCGCCTTGGCGCCAATGACCACCCTGACTACTCGGCTAAATTGTACTGTGCGCCGCTAGCCGCGAGGCGCGTCAATTGCGACCTTGCCGCTCTCCAGCACGTGGACGCGGCCGTCGGCGAGCATTTGCACGACCTCGGGATACAGCACGTGCTCAATCGCATGGATGTGCTCCTCGAGCGTGTCGACATCCCAGCCCTCCCCGACAGCCAGCGCGCGCTGGGCGATGATGGGGCCGTTGTCGTAAATCTCGTTGGCAAAGTGCACGGTCACGCCGGTCACCTTGACGCCGCGCGCAAAGGCATCGTCAATCGCATGCGCACCGGTAAAGCTCGGCAGCAGCGCCGGATGCAGATTGACCACGCGGTTGGGAAACGCCGCCAGCAGAGGCGTGTGCACCATGCGCATGTAGCCGGCCATGACCACATACTCGCAGCCGCGCTCGAGAAGCTCGTGCGCGATGATCTCGTCAGCGGCGATGGGGTCGGCGTAGACATCCTTGGACAGCGTGAGCGTCTGGATGCCCGCGCGCTCAGCGCGCTGCAAACCCTTAGCCGAAGGACGGCTCGACACCACAAGCTCAATCGAAACGTTGAGCTTGCCGGCAGCGATCAGATCGATCAGCGCCTGCAGGTTGGTACCCGAACCGCTGATGAGCACACCGATCTTGAGCGGCTCGGCCGTATCGGTGCCGGTCGGACGGGTGTAGGGCACAAAGCCCAGGCTCTCGGCAGCAGCCATCTGCTCGTTAGCGCTCATCGGAGTACACGACCTTACCGGAGCCCTCGACGCACTCGCCCACGCGGAACGGCTTCTCGCCCAGCGCGACCAGGGCCTCGGTCACCGCGGCCTCGTCCTCGGGAGCGACGATCAGGCATAGGCCAACGCCCATGTTGAAGGTCTTGCACGCCTCGTTGGGCGCGAGCTCGGCCTGGCGCGAGACGTAGGTGATGACGGGCGGAACGTCCCAACCCATCTCGGCGCCGTTACGGGTGACCACGGCGTCAACGTCGTCGGCAAGCGCGCGGTTGAGGTTCTCGGTGATGCCGCCGCCGGTGATGTGGGCGATGGCGTGCACCGGAGCGCCACCGCGCAGCAGCTCCAGAATCGGCTTGACATAGATGCGCGTGGGGGCCAACAGGGCGTCTGCCAGCGATGCGCCGCCGAGCTCCTCGAGCGGACGGCTCAGCTCCTCGGCCTTAGCGGCGGCCTCGGGCGTGCCCGGCTTGATGCCGTCAACACCGATGACCTTACGCAC
>CABQNF010000160.1 GCA_902465465.1 uncultured Collinsella sp.
CCTGATCGTCCGATAGATTCAGTTGCTCCCGGAACACGCGGACCAGCGTGGGGTTGTAGGCGAGCGTACCGCCCTCGAAGATTACCGGCGGCTCGATGTCGATACCCTGGGCCAGACCGCCGATCGTTTGGCGGGCGACCGCGTGAAGCGCCGAAAGCGCCAGGTCGGTGGTAGGAATGCCCTCGTTGAGCAGCGGCTGGATATCGGTCTTTGCGTACACGCCGCAGCGGCCCGAGACCTCGTGGACGGTCGTTCCCCGGCTTGCGAGCTGCTCGAACTCGCCCGATTCGGTGCCGACCCCCATGAGCTTTGCCATCTCGTCGATAAATGCACCGGTACCGCCTGCGCACGAGCCGTTCATGCGCATGTCGGCAACCTCGATGTCTCCCTTATCGTTGGTGCGGAAGAAGATCATCTTGGCGTCTTGGCCGCCCAGCTCGATGGCGCAGCGCGTCTGCGGATAGAACCTGCTGATCGCGAGCGCGTTGGCGACCACCTCCTGAACGTACGAGGCGCCCAGCGCGGTCGCGATATCGCGCGCACCCGAGCCGGTCACCGCAACGCGCAGCGACTCATGGGGAAAGCGCTCGGCGAGCTCGCCGAGCATGGCGCGCACGCTCGCTGTCTGACACGCCCCGTGGCGGCGATATCCCCACCACGCCTCGGTCATATCCTCGTGCATCGCGTAAACTTTGGTCGTCGTCGACCCTACGTCCAGTCCTACTAGCAACGCCATAATGCTCCGTCTCTCGCATTTTTCCTGTTAGAGATATACCACTCTACGTAATACAACAGACTGTTGTATTTAAACTCCGTATAAAAAGCGGCTGCCGAAACGCTTCAGCAGCCGCCGAATGCACCAACAGATTCTTCTGCGCGCTAGCACGTCGGGCAACGGAGCAGCACGGGCCCTCCGGTCATGCGCACCGCTCACGCCCGCGATGTCGCCGAGAGAGCTATCCACGCTTAGGGCTCCAACCAAGCAAGTCGCCCGCGCTCAGCAGGTCCCTAAGCGAGCTACTCGCACTCAGGAGCCATAGCCTGCTCCAAGAGCTCGGCATGCTCCTCCTCGAAAACCGTCCCCACAGGGAAGGCGCGACGGAAGACGAAGCGGGAAATCGGACCGGCTACCAAAAGGTTCCACGGCAGCGCCATCACAAAATTATGCGGGATGTTGATCATCCAGATCGCGGGCACGGAATACAGGTTCGCAAGGATGCCGCCGGGCATGTGCGTCAGACCCTCGCAGGCACCGTACAGCGACATGATGATGACCATGGGAACGACCATGCAGGAGCTGACGGCGAGCGTCATGGCAAGTGGCGAGCTCTTGCCCGGCGTGACCAAGTACTTAAAGGCGAAACCCTTGGCGAGCGGGCTGGCGACGAACCAGTCGCAGCACATGGCAAAAATGTAGGCAACGGGGAAGCCGAGCCACGCAGCGGCAACGACCTCGCCGTTGATGGCCCCGTGCTGCAGGGCAACGTTGTAGATGCTCATCCAGAGCACCATGCAAAAGCACATGATAAAGGTGAACAGCAGGCTCTCTCGTTTGTTGATAGGCATAAAGGGCAGATTCCTCTCTGTGTTGTACCGCGGCGCCACGCAACAAAAACGGGCGGGCAAGATGGAGCTGTTGGAACTTCATCTCGCCCGCCCGTGGTACGCGCGTCTGCGACTACTTATGTGGTGGAACCAGCCTAGCACGAAACGCATGCGCTTCGTAAGCGTTGAGTTTATGAAGATGCAGGGCACCGATAATCCCCCGACCCCATAAGTTGCGGTGGAATACGGACTGTTTTGACCCTTTAAGCAGCAATTCAGTCCCTATTTCACCGCAACTCATTTGGTGCAAAGTAACCTGTCCCCCTTGTACCAATTAGCTGGTGTGGCGCCAGCGAGGGTCGGTGAGCGTACGCGCCACACCCAGTCCAACGGGCAGAAACGCTACGATGAGCACTGCGCGCACAAACCAGCCGAGCATATTGACCGTGTCGAAGGTGCACATGTAATACATCGAGCGATACAGATACAAGCCCGGCACCATAATGACAATCGAAGGCACCGTGAGGGCGATGCGCGGGTAGGTGAGCTTGACTTCAGCCAAGCTTGCGAGCAGCCCCGATACCAGCGCGCCGATAAACGCTGCTGCCTCGGGAGGCATTCCCGTGCTGAGGCCCAGGAAGGGAATCATCGTCGGCGCATCGACAAGGGTCAGACGCAGGGTATTGGACACGGCGCCGATCAACCCAGCTGCCGCGGCCATCTTTACCGGGCTGTTGAACATCACCGAGAAGCCGAATACGCCAACGAAGCTCATCACCACGCGCAGGAGCGTAAGGGCAAGCGGCGAAAGGCCCAGTGGGGCAAAGTCGTCCGGCGCCAGGCCAACACACTCGGCAACCATCCAACCTACGAGGGTCGCCATCACAATAATCGATACGGCATATGAAAGGCGCTCGATACCGCTTCGCATGTCGAGCTTAGCGATGTCGAGGCCTGCCGTAATGAGTGGAAAGCCGGGAATCACAAAGAGCATGGCGCCGATATAGCCTTCTTGGTGCGACATTGCCCCCGGTATGACCTGGCCAAGGCCGAGCAATGCCAGCAGATACGAAACGCAAGCGAGCGCAACGCCGGTCGTCAGCGCGCTGAACTGACCAAGGCCTTGCTTGAGAATATGGGAGCGGGCAAAGTTGCCGACACCCGCGCCCACGAACGCGCAGGCCATCTCGATAGGGCCGCCGCCGAGCAAAAAAACGAAGGCGCCACAGGCGCAGGCCGCCGCAAGGCCCTGTTGCCAAGGCGCGTAATCAGGTTTTGAACTCTCAACGGTCTTGAGCATCTCGTGATACTCGTGCACCGTGAAGCGACGACCATAGGTCTCGATTTCCTTGAGGAAACTCTCCATCATCCAAATGCGATGGGTATTGACGCCCGTTGTGGGCAAGCTGACGACCTCATTAAAGCAGTGACCATCTTCGATGCAGGTGCACTCAAACGACAGAAGACTTAAGTCAACGTGGATGGTGACACCGAGTACGGCGGCAACACGATTCATGGTATCGCGCACGCGCCAGGCACCCGTTCCGCTTGCCAGCATAAGCATGCCGGTGCGGCAGATGATGGATGATTTATCGGTGAGCGGCGCATCGACGGCAAGCTCATCGCCTGCCGTCACGATCTGGTGCCAATCAGTTTTCATATGGAGCGCGCCGGCACGAACGCCGTGGTGCATGGGGGCTCTCGAAAGCAGCGAGTCAAGGCGCGAAGGCTGTGGGGGCTCCGTTAATTCGCCCTCGTCCTCGTCGGGCTCTTCATCGACCAGATCAAATGAGTCAAGCGATGCCGGCTCACGACGATCGATTAGCTCCTCATCCTCATCATCAAAGTAATTGAACTGATCGAGCATGTCCTCTTCGATTGCACGCTCGCTCGCGTCGTCCATATAGACGCTCCCTTCCTACCGACTAACCCCCATCCTAGGCAGCAACGGCTAAAGGAAACATAAAAGAGACGGCTGTCATGCATGGAAGGCACAAACCTCCAATGCGTCGGTAGACCCCCAACGACTAGGAGTGTCCCAAACTGCCGGCACAAAAGGAAC
>CABQNF010000161.1 GCA_902465465.1 uncultured Collinsella sp.
CCTGCCCCCAGTTTCTTATAGCGAGTCTCTCTGGATCAGCTGCATGTGCATCACGGAGGTGGTGGGCTCGGCACCCTTGATCATGTCGAGCGCAATGTTGGCGGCCATGTGTCCTTCTTCGCGCAGGGGCTGGCGGACGGTCGTGAGCGCGGGGACGCAGCGCGCCGCAATCTCGTGATCGTCGAAGCCGACGACAGAAACGTCCGCAGGAACGGATAGGCCTGCCTCGTTGAGTGCGGTGATGACGCCAGCTGCGATACGGTCCGATCCGCAGAGCACGCCATCGAAAGCAATCTCGCGCGCGAGGATCTGGTGCATGGCCTGATAGCCGTCTCCGCTGTTCCAGCCGGTATAGATAACGTTTGCGTCTGGGAGGTCTTCGCCCAAGACGGCACGGTAGCCGCGCAGGCGGTCGACAACAGCGGGGTTGTCTTGCGGTCCCAACACGGCGACGATATCTTTGCGCCCGCGATCCTTCATGGCGAGTGCCGCAAAATGTCCGCCCTCTTCGTCGTCAGAGTAGACCGTCGAGAACACATCGCGATAGGGGTGGCCCTCGAGCTGGCCACACAACACGGTGGGTACGCCCAGCTCGCGCAGCACCTCGAGCAGCTCGCTGCCTTTGTAGGGAGAGACGTCGATCACGGCGTCGAACGAGCGGCGCTCAAAGTGCTCGCGTGCGCGGTTGCGCTCATGCGTAGAAGACGCCTGCAAGATAACGGGCAGATAGGACGACTCCGACAGTTCCTCGGTAATGCCGCTCAAAAACTCGCTATAGGTGGGGTCGCTGAAGAGTTCACTCAGAGGCTCGGTCACGAGCACGGCGATGATTTCCGTGCGCCCGACAGCGAGCGCTCGGCCACGAGCGTTGGGGACAAAATTGACTTCCTTGGCCGCCGCGCGGACGCGCTTTTTGGTTTCCTCGCTAATGCGGGGCGAATCGTTGAGGGCGCGCGATGCCGTGGAGCGCGACACGCCGGCAGCTGCGGCAACCTCGGCAAGCGTAGGTGCGGTGCGAACTGGTTGTGTCATGGCGTCTCCTGGAAAATGCGGTCGATGTTGTCACTGATACGGGCTAGTGCGGATACAGCTTACTATAGTGCGCCTGAACAGCGTTCATGATATCCGGTGACCGGTGTCGTTTTGCAACCAAGCCGAAATCGAATACGTCTCGTGTGGGTGAGATATCAGCGGGCGTGGAGGTTGCCTACGAGCTTAAGAACGATGTCTTGTGCTGAGTTTCGATACTCAGGGTGACATAAGTGTTGCGATTGTACAACCGGTTGCACCGTTAACCCTGCCAAATCGACCGTTCAGCGGACAACCGGTTGCACAGTTTTTTACATCGCCCGTAAGATAAGGACAACCGGTTGCACAAGAATCACTACGATGATGAAGGAGCATCACCATGGACGCCATTAACGATTGGGAAAACCAAGCGCTCACCCACAGGAACCGTCTGGCACCCCATGCGTACTTTATGGGTTACGAGACCGCCGATCTCGCTGCAACGTACAGCCGCGAGCTGTCGCGCGGGTTTGTCCAGCTGTCCGGCTCGTGGCAGTTCCGCCTCTTTGAGGGCCCCGCTGCCGTCTCCAACGAGGAACTCTCCACGTACAAGCCCGAGTGGGATCACGTGGAGGTTCCGCACCTGTGGCAGGTGGACGGCTATGGCAACCTTGCCTACACCGACGAGGGTTTCCCGTTCCCGGTTGATCAGCCGTTCGTTCCCTCCGACGACCCCACGGGCGTCTACCAGCGCATCGTCAACCTTCCCGCCGTTCCTGCCGGCGCTCGCGAGATCATTCGCTTCGACGGCATCGAGAGCTATGGCGAGCTGTACGTCAACGGTCAGTATATCGGCATGACCAAGGGTTCGCGCCTGTCTGCCGAGTTCGACGTGACCGACGCGCTCGTCGAGGGCGACAACCTGTTTGCGGTCAAGGTCCTGCAGTACAGCGATGGCAGCTACATCGAGGATCAGGACATGTGGTGGGCCTCGGGCATCTTCCGCGATGTGTACCTTATGCAGCGTCCCGCCGCGCACTTGGTCGACTTTAGGTTCCGCACGCACCGCGAGGGCGATGCCGCTCTGATCACGCTCGATACGGTTGCCGAGGGCGCTTCCCGCGTTGTGTTTACGCTCAGCGATGGCGAGAACGTGGTGGCTACGGGTGAGTGCGTCGACAGCCATGCCGAGTGCAGCGTGACCGATGCCCACTTCTGGAATCCCGAGGACCCCTTCCTCTACGATCTTACGTTTGAGGTCTACGACGACGACAAGGTGAGCGAGTACGTCCCGCATCGCCAGGGTCTTGCCGAGGTGACGGTCGAGGGCAATCATATCTACCTCAACGGCACTTACTTTAAAATGCATGGCGTCAACCGCCACGATCACGACGATCACAAGGGCCGCGCCGTGGGCCTCGATCGCATGCGCCGCGACCTGGAGCTCATGAAGCAGCACAACATCAACGCAGTGCGCACCTCTCACTATGCCAATGACCCGCGCTTCTACGAGCTGTGTGATGAGTATGGCATCATGCTGGTCGCCGAGACCGATATGGAGAGCCACGGCTTCGAGAATATCGGCAACATCGCCCTGGTTACCGACGACCCGGCATGGGAGCCGGCCTACGTCGACCGTATTGAGCGCCTGGTGATGCAGGAGCGCAACCACGCGTGCATCATCATGTGGTCGCTGGGCAACGAGAGCGGCTATGGCTGCAACATCCGCGCGATGTACGCCAAGGCTCACGAGCTCGATGGTCGTCCGGTCCACTACGAGGAGGACCGCAACGCCGATACCGTCGACGTCATTTCCACGATGTACTCCCGTGTGTCGCAGATGAACGACTTTGGTGAGCATCCGTTCCCCAAGCCGCGCATCAACTGCGAGTACGGTCACTCCATGGGCAACGGCCCCGGAGGCCTGTCCGAGTATCAGGAGGTCTTCGATCGCTGGGATTGCATCCAAGGCCAGTTTATCTGGGAATGGTGCGACCACGGTCTGGCTGCTGTGACCGAGGACGGCATTGCCTACGATATGTATGGCGGCGACAACGGCGATTACCCCAACAACAGCAACTTCTGCATCGATGGCATGGTGTTCCCCTGGCAGCAGCCGAGCCCGGGCCTTACCGAGTACGGCCAGGTCATCTGCCCGGTTCGCATGGCTTATGACGCCGAGGCGGGCGAGCTGACTGTCACCAACAAGCGCTGGTTTACCACCCTCGAGGATGTTTGCCTGTCGGCGGAGACCCTGGTGGACGGCGACGTGGTCTGCCGCAAGACGCTCATGCCCGGTGCGGTTGCTCCCGGTGAGTCCGTCCAGCTTCCGCTGGTGATTCACGAGGCCGCGGTAGGCGAGACCCTGCTGACTGTGCGCGCCTACACCATGGCCGCTCACGTCTGGTGCGAGCCGATGTTCCAACTGGGCGCAAACCAGTTTGCCATCGCAAACCATCCGGCGCCGGCCATTGCGGCCCCCACTCGTCCTGAGCTTACGGTCGAGGAGACCGAGCAGGAGATTCGCATTCACTCCCTCAACGGCGAGCTGACCTTCAGCAAGGTAAACGGCACCGTGAGCGAGTGGAAGGCA
>CABQNF010000162.1 GCA_902465465.1 uncultured Collinsella sp.
GGCGAAGCGCGTACCGCCGAGATCGCCCGCATGTTGAGCGGCGATCAGTCCGAGGCAAGCTTGGCCCACGCCAAGCAGATGCTTGAAGAAGCTCGAGGTTAGGTCGTATCAGCGGTGTTGGTGGGACAAAATAGACTGAAATTTTTGTCCCACTACGCGTTTTACTCCACGACCTTATCCGGCTGGATGAGCTCCTCGTAGTAGCTGATATGCTCGCGAGCGTCTTCAATCTCGGGCAGCAGAAAGTTGTAGATGACCTCTATGATCATCGTGGCGCTGATCTTAGAGAATGCAAAGTCGCCCGTCGTCAGCAGCGCTTCGTGATTGACGGTATTAAAGGTGTAGTCGGCGAGGCGCGCGAGTGGGGATTTGCTGTCGCTGCTGATGACGACTACGGTTGCGCCGCAGTCGCGAGCCGCTTTTGCCATGCGATTCAGTCGGCGCGATTTGCCAGAGTTTGAGATTAGCACGATAACGTCATCCGGGCGCAACGTGAGCGCAAAGCCGATTGATGTCTCGCTAATGGTGCTCGCCATGCAGCGCAGGCCCAGCTGCGAAAACTTAAACGTCGCATCGAGCGCGACCGCGTTCGTATTGCCCACAGCCGCAAACTCAATAACCCCTGCATGCTTAAGGGCATGCACAACAGCCGCCAGCGTATCGTGGTCGATCCCGTCGATAGTCGCATTAAGCTCGCTCACCTTGGCAGCCAGGATGTTCTTGAGGCTCTGCTCCATATTGTCGAGCGAGACCTCGTCGGTCAGGCCCTCGTTGCGCTGGCTTTCCAAATCCCTCGCCAACGAAAACTGAAAGCTGCGGAAGCTGCCAAACCCAAGCTTGCGGCAGAAGCGCGAAACGGTCGCCTCGGACGTGGCAGCGGCGCGTGAGAGCTGAGCCGCCGTGAGGCGTGGAGCCTCGGACTGGTGCTCCAATATATAGTCGACAATGCGCTGCTCGGACTCGCTATATCCCTGGTGGGTGCTAATGAGGGAAAGTGCGCTCTTGCTACTATCGGTCATGGATGGCTCCTGGTTGACATGAAAATCGGACTCGTTTTGTAATGTCATAGTATAGGGGGATTTTCAATTACAAGATACACCTTGCCGTTTCAAGTGTTGATGGTAAACTTTCATCTACCGTTTAGGGTTATGAAAGAACCTTTCACCGGAGAATTGCATCTTGTCTCTTCTCACGCGGACGGTAGGTTGGTATCTTTCAGTTGTGGAAAAACGCGCATCGAAGCGCGTGTAGGGGAGCGCCCGCGGGCGCTGTACTCAAGAAGGAGGGACACATGGCTAAGTTTGACATCATCGCCGCGACCGGTTGCCCGACCGGCATTGCGCACACCTTCATGGCGAAGGAGGCGCTGGAGAAGGCAGCTGCCGAGCGCGGTCTGACCATTAAGGTCGAGACTCATGGCCAGGTCGGTGTCGAGAACGAGCTCACCAAGAGTGAGATCGCTGGTGCCAAGGCCGTCGTCGTCGCAGCAGACAAGGATGTCCAGGCTGAGCGTTTCGCCGGTAAGCCCATGGTTTCCGTTGGTGTTTCCAAGGCCCTGTCCGTTGAGGCCGCCGGTAAGCTGATTGACCGCGCGCTCGCCGCCAAGGGCGACAGCACGGTTGCAGCCGCTGCCGATGTCGAGGACGAGGTCGAGGAGAAGGAGTCCATCGGCCACATCATCTACAAGCACCTCATGAACGGCGTCAGCCACATGCTGGTCTTCGTCGTTGCCGGTGGTGTTCTGACTGCCGTTTCGTTCCTGTGGGGCATTACGTCCTTCGATTCGACGGCGTCTGACTACAACAGCTTTGCTGCGATGCTCAAGATCATCGGCGGCATCGCCATGAACCTCATGGTTCCGGTGCTATCCGCCTACATCGCCGAGTCCATCGGCAAGCGCCCGGCGCTCGTCCCCGGCTTTGTTGCCGGTATGATCGCCATCCAGGGCCTGCCTGTTAACGCCGAGACCGGTATGATCGACGCCGGTGGCGCCGGCGTGGGCTTCGGCTTCCTGGGCGGCATCGTCGGTGGCTTCCTCGCCGGTTATGTCATCCTGCTGCTCGAGAAGGTCTTTGCCGGTCTGCCCAAGAACCTGGACGGCCTCAAGGCTATCTTCCTGTACCCGCTGTTCTCGACCGCCATCGTCGGTCTGGTCATGCTCGGCATTTCCGGCCCCATGGCTGCCATCAACACCGCCATGATGGACTTCCTCAAGGGCCTGTCCGCCTCTGGCGCCGTTGTCCTGGGTCTTGCCATCGGCTGCATGTGCGCCTTTGACATGGGCGGCCCGGTCAACAAGGCTGCTTACGTTACCGGTACCGCTATGCTCACCGAGGCACTGGCCGCCGGTGTTGGCACCGATACTTACAACTTCGGCACCAACTTCATGGCTGCCGTCTCCGCCGCCTGCATCGTTCCGCCGCTGATCACCACCTTCGCCGTTGTTGTCGGCAAGAAGTACTTCAGCCAGGAGGATCACGACGCCGGTGTCGTCAACCTCATCCTTGGTTGCACCCACATCACCGAGGGCGCCATTCCGTTCATGACCAAGAACATCTGGCCCGTCATGCCCATCATGATGCTCGGTTCTTCTATCGCTTCGATCCTGACCATTATGTTCAACGTTCACGATCCGGCGCCTCACGGCGGCTTCCTGGTCCTGCCCGTTGTCGAGAACGGTCCGCTGTGGGTCCTCGCGATCCTCATCGGCGCCGTGGTCGGTGGCATCCTGTTCGTGGCTTTCAAGAAGTACGACTTCGAGAAGAACCAGAAGCCCGCTCCTGCAACCAAGCCGGTTGAGGCCCCCAAGGCCGAGGCTGCTGGCTTCGTGAAGGTCGAGAACGTCTTTGTCGCCGAGGACTTCGCTTCTCGTGACGAGGCTCTGAGCTTCGTTTCCAACCAGGCTGTCAAGGCCGGTATCGCCAGCGACGCCGACGCCGTGATGAACGCCTTCCTGGCCCGCGAGGCCGAGGGCACCACGGGCATGATGGAGGGCTTCGCCATCCCGCATGCCAAGTCCGACGCCATTACCGAGGCGTCAAGGACGAGTCCGGCGTGACCGGTTGGGACACCATGGACGGCGCTCCCGTCAACGTTGCCATCGCCCTGCTCATCCCGGGCGCTCAGGCTGGAACCACGCACCTCAAGATCCTGTCCAAGGTCGCCGAGGCGCTCATGGACGAGGACTTCCGTGCCACCGTCAAGGGTTCCACCAACGCCGCCGAGATCGCCAAGACGATCAACGCCCGCCTGGTCTAATCCCACGGTACGCGAATACCATCGCCCCCTGTATAAAAGGCGGAGTCCCTCTCCAGGGCCTTCGCCTTTTTCTATCCCTCCCATAAGTTGCGGTGAAATAGGGACTGTTTAAACGATTCAACCCCAAATTTAGTCCCTATTTCACCGCAACTTATAAAAGGTCATAGAGGGGGCTACCTATCGAGTCTTTGTCGCGAACAGATCATTAGCCAGAATTCCGTTCGCACGATATTGCTCTGGACCGACCGAGTTTCTGCAGCTTGCTCGCCCACAGGGGGCCGGGCGCGGCCAGTGAGATTTATCGCGAGTTCCGCAC
>CABQNF010000163.1 GCA_902465465.1 uncultured Collinsella sp.
CCGTCCCCTCGGGCCGGAGCGTATGCAGGGTTTGTGTACGAATCCTCGCGCCCGTTGACCGACGCCGGGGTCCCCGCCATAATACTTTCGGTTCACGCACGAATCCGCTGCCAGAGACAGCCGGCGCAAACGGGTCTTACCCGCGAGCTTAATGGGACATCCCGCCAGCCGAGGTGGTCGAGTAGATATGTCTTCTCGCCCCCGTCGCTCATGCAGCGCGGGGGCTTTCTTTTTGGACATGCCCCCGTCACGTCCTTGTGGCGGACCGTGCCCGGAAAGAATTCGAGGAGGTGTAATTCATGCCCCAGCAGTACAAAATCGACAAGGTTGCAGAGATCGAGTCCCGTATCGCCGAGAACGCCGGTCTGTTCGTCGTCAACTACAACGGTCTGACGGTTAAGCAGGCTCAGGAGCTGCGTCATCAGCTTCGCGAGTGCGGCGCCGAGATGAAGGTCTACAAGAACAACCTGATCAAGATCGCCCTCAAGAACCAGGAGCAGCCCGAGCTCGACGAGATTCTCGCCGGCCCCGTCGCTTATGTGTTCTACGAGTCCGAGCCGGTCGAGGCCGCTAAGGCCCTTAAGGACTTCTCCGCTAAGTCCAAGGGCGTCCTTGAGATCAAGGGCGGTATCTCCGACGGCAAGGCCGTTTCCGCTGATGATGTTAAGGCTATCGCCGAGCTGCCCACCAAGGATCAGCTTCTCGGCCAGATCGCCGGTCTCATCTCCGGTTTCGCTCGCGACATCGCTGTCTGCGTCAACGGCGTTTCCTCTGGTCTCGCTCGTTCGATCCAGCAGGTCTCCGAGCAGAAGGCAGCCTAGTTGCTGTTTTCACCCGCGGCGGCAACGCCGCACCCCTGGCGCATTCGCGTCGTGTTTTAACTGATCTCCGTGCATCCGCACGGAAACCGAAAGGACTTAGAAATGGCTAAGCTTACCACCGATGAGATCATCGATGCTCTTAAGGAAATGACCCTTC
The DNA here is from genome assembly GCA_902465465.1 of uncultured Collinsella sp. GTDB lineage: Bacteria > Actinomycetota > Coriobacteriia > Coriobacteriales > Coriobacteriaceae > Collinsella. Next base: position 979 of record CABQNF010000163.1, read on the forward strand.
TCGAGGCTTCCGAGCTCGTCAAGGCTATCGAGGACACCTTCGGCGTTTCCGCCGCTGCTCCTGCCGCTGTTGTCGCCGCTCCCGCTGCTGGCGCTGCTGAGGCCGAGGAGAAGACCGAGTTTGACGTCGTGCTCGAGGGCTTCGGCGACAACAAGATCCAGGTCATCAAGGCCGTCCGTGAGCTCACCAACCTTGGCCTGAAGGAGGCCAAGGAGGTCGTCGAGGGCGCTCCCAAGGCTGTTCTCGAGGGTGCCAAGAAGGAGGACGCCGAGGCTGCCAAGGAGAAGCTCGAGGCTGCTGGCGCTGCTGTCACCCTCAAGTAATCAGGCTTTCTCGCCAGATTTCTTTGCAGACGGGGTTCGCATTGCGAGCCCCGTCTTTTTTGTTTTGGCCCCTCTATTTTGCTGGCTCGGTATGCAAATTGCTGTCGTTTGCGACGCTTTGGGGTCGCTACCGTTGGGCGATAAAATTGCACCATTCGAGCAATAATTTGCGTTGACCTGCTGAAGAATTGCGTTTGCCTTACGGCGACGTATGTCTCCGGCGGTAAGATACTTCGGTATCGCAATTTGGTCTGCGGCCGCCGTGCCGCACGCATAGGGCGCATTCTGCGCCTGCGAAAGGATCCTTGAATAACATGAAGGCAATCATCCCCGCCGCCGGTCTTGGTACGCGTTTTCTGCCTGGCACTAAGTGCACGCCCAAAGAGATGCTGCCGGTGCTCGACAAGCCGGTCATTCAGTATGTCGTTGAGGAGGCGCTCGACCCCGAGGAGGTCGACGACGCCATCATCGTTACCTCTCCCGGTAAGCCCGAGCTGCTGAGCTACTTCCAGCCCGATCGCTCGCTCGAGAACCTGCTGCGCGAGCGCGGTAAGGACGCCTACGCCGACGCCGTCGCCCACGCAGGCGGCATGCCGGTCGATTTCCGTTATCAGTACGAGCCCAAGGGCCTCGGTCACGCCATTCGCTCTGCTGCCGACGCCGTGGCAGGGGAGAACTTCCTGGTTCTTCTGGGCGACTACGTTGTGCCCAACCGTGACATCTGCGACAAGATGCTTGCTGTCTCCAAGGAGCACGGTGGCGCTTCGGTTATCGCCGTTGCCGCATGCGCTCCCGAGGAAGTCAGCCGCTATGGCGTCATCGCCGGCGATCGCGTTGGCTCGCTCGAGGGCTTCGAGAATGCTGCCGACGACGAGCCCGGTGCCGTTTGGCGCATCGGCGGTCTGGTCGAGAAGCCCGCTCCCGAGGCGGCTCCGTCCAACCTGTACATCGTCGGTCGCTACCTGCTGAGCCCGCTGGTCATGGACCTGCTCGCCGATCAGCAGGCCGGCAAGGGCGGCGAGATCCAGCTCACCGACGCCATGGCCCGTTCGCTCGACCGTGAGGCCATGTATGCCGTCGTCATCGACCCGCTGTCGGGCTACGACACCGGCACTCCCTCTGGCTGGATGGCCACCAACGCCCTCATGGCTGCAAGCGATCCCCGCTTTGCCGATGCCTTCTGGGATGCCATCGACGAGCGCGGCGGATTGATACGCAAGTAAACCTTCGGACATCGACATTTACGGGCACGGACCTCGGTTCGCGCCCGTTTTTTTATAAGAGCTGCGATTACTGGCTCTCTGTTCACAGAAAATATATGAACAGATGTTCGATACACATACATTTACCTGCGTGTTTTCTGTCGAAAAACTTTGCTACTCCAAAAACTCAATCGCGTCAAGGCTTTTCTTGCCCAACGGTCGGTACCTGATAAACTATTAGGTTGCGATAACTGGCGAAGCTATGCCTCGCCAACCCACCGAGCATTTCCGTGAAGGAGGAAAAACCTGGTGACCTACGCATACACTGCCACTGAGCGCAAGCGCGTCAGCTTCGGGAAAATCCCGGAGGCCATGGAGCTCCCCAACCTTATCTCTGTTCAAAGGGAATCCTTTGAGCGTTTTAAGGACGAGGGTCTTCGTGAGGCGTTCAAGGAATCCAGCCCCATCCAGAGCCAGAACCATGTTCTCGAGGTTACCTTCGGCGAGCATCAGTTCGGCGACCCCGCGCACACCGTCGAGGAGTGCCGCGAGAAGGATATGACCTATCAGGCTCCGCTTCTGACCGACGTCCGTCTCACCAACAAGGAGACCGGCGAGATCAAGGAGCAGCTCGTCTTCATGGGCGACTTCCCCATGATGACTGATCAAGGCACCTTCATCATCAACGGTACCGAGCGTATCGTCGTCTCGCAGCTCGTCCGCTCCCCGGGCGTGTACTACAGCTCCGAGATGGATTCGGGCAAGCAGATCTACAAGGCCCAGATCATCCCGTCTCGCGGTGCATGGCTTGAGTTTGAGGTCGACAAGCGCGACCAGCTCATGGTCTCCATCGACCGTAAGCGCAAGCAGAGCGCCACGATGTTCCTGCGCGCCCTTGGCATCGCCGTCACCAACGACGACATCATCGAGCTGCTCGGCAACTCCGATGTGATCAAGCGCACCCTGGAGCGCGACACCGCCCTCACTCGCGAGGACGCCCTCATCGAGATCTACCGTCGCCTGCGCCCGGGCGAGCCTCCCACCGTGGACGCT
>CABQNF010000164.1 GCA_902465465.1 uncultured Collinsella sp.
TGGGAAAGCTTTAAAGGAGGCCGTTGTCCTGGAGGACCTTCTTAATCGCCTCGACGTTCTCACCGGTCATGGCCTTCACCGGGCGCGGCATGGTCGGGCTGTCGAAGATGCCCATGAGGTTCATAGCGGTCTTGAAGGCGCCGACGCCACCGGCATAGCCCTGGACGCCCGAGGTGACATCCCAGATGTGGGAGATTTCATTGAGACGATCCTGCTCGGCCTTGACGGTAGCCCAGTCACCAGCCTGAGCGGCCTTCCACTGACGCACGTAGCCCTCGGGCTCAACGTTGGCGAGACCCGGGACGGAACCGTCAGCGCCGCCGAGATAGGCGCCGTCGACAACAACCTCGTGACCGGTGAGGATGCTCATCGGATGGCCGTTCTTCTCGTTCTCCTGAACGAGGTAGCGGAACGAGATGTCATCACCCGAGGAATCCTTGACGCCAGCAAGGACGCCCTCGGCGCCGAGCTTGGCAAGGAGCTTCCAGGGGAGCTTGGTGTGAACGCAGACGGGAATGTCATAGGCAAAGATGGGCAGGTCGAGCTCCTCGTGCAGGATGCGGAAGTGCTCCTCGACCTCGGTCATACCCTGCAGGGCATAGAACGGGCAGGTGGCGACGAGGGCATCGGCGCCCAGCTCCTGGGCGACCTTGCCGTGCTCAATCATGCGCTCGGTCTCGGTATCGATGATGCCGACCAGAACAGGCACACGGTGGTCGACGATACGAACGGCCTCGGCGATAATCTGGCGACGGCGCTCATCGGTGGAGAAGACGACCTCGCCCGAAGACCCCAAGAAGAACAGACCATCGACGCCGGCATCGATCATGCGGTTGATGCTGCGCTCAAAGGAGGCAACGTCGAGCTGGTGGTCTTCGGTATCGGGAACAACGACGGGAGGGATAACGCCGGTGAATTTCTGAGTTGCCACAAGAATCTCCTTAGCTGTCTGGCGAGCGGCCCTATGCCGCTCACTCTTGTTGGCAGTGTCCAGGCCGTCTAGGCCAAAGAACACGGATAGAACGTTTGGTTAAAGAAGTCGACGACTTCGTTTTCGAACGCGTTAATACGCTCATGAGCGTATTTGGCATAGATGATATGCCTCCGGTCACACTCAAGACCGTTGAATACAGCAAACTGACCCTTGGGATCGCTCACGGCGTCCATAAGCGACGTGCCCATGAGCACCGATCCGCGCACCCGAGACGACAGAGCCTCGAGGCCACCGGGAATTGGATTGGCAACCGCCGTGCAGGCAAGTCCGCGCTCGTCCAGAGCAGAAACCGCCAGCGCGACACCGCCGCCAAGACCCTCGCCCCATGCAAAAATGCGATCGGGATCCATGCCATCAAGATTGCGCGCGACCTTCGCCAACGCGCAGCCCCAACGGACGCGCTTGACAAAAGCGGGCGAAGCAATCCCCCACTGCAGGTCGTCCGCACCAGCAACATCGTCATCCAGCGCGAGAACGGCATACCCCATGGCGGCAAATCTCGTCATGTGATGCCATCCACGCACGGGTCGATCGATGTCGTGAAACATCAGGCACAGCGGCACGCGCTCAGACACTCGGGCACGACCGACAGGCTCGATCAAACGAGCGTGAATCGCATCGTCACCGAGCTCAAAGGAGACCTCCGAGTAACGGGCGCAGGGGTTAACAAAGTCAATCGCCGTAATGGCCAGGCCTTGAATCTCAAGATTCGAAGCGCATGTCTCTAAATCAGAAACATCTGCTTGGACATCACCGCGCCAGTCCCGATATTCTGCGAGCCTTGACGAAACCGTTCCAGGCATCTCCGCGAGCCCGGGGACGATCAGCTCGTCGATATTGCTCTCGCACTTAGACATGAGCCTCCCCTCCCTCGCAGAAAAACGGAATGATCAGATCGTCAAAGTCCTGAATCTCCTCGTGGCCAAAGCCCTCAAAGAACTCGCGTCGCTTCTCACAGGCCAGATTGTTGTAGACCGCAAACTGCGTCGCCGGCGGACAGACGATATCGGCTGTGCCCGTGCCAAACAGCACGGGGCATTTGACCATGGGGGCAAAGTTCTTGGAATCGAAGTACGCCAGTTTGGCATAGGCCTCCTCAATACGAGTCGAGTCCTCGTCAAACCAACGCGACCAATAACGCAGGCCTTCATAAGCGATATCGTCGGCATCCAGATCCCAAACAAGGCGGAAATCCGACAGGAAGGGATAGAGGATGGCAGCGCGATTGATAAGCTCACTATTAAGCGCGCAGGTCGCAATGCCCAAACCGCCGCCCTGCGATGCGCCGTTCACAAATACGCGGGAAAGATCGATGCCCTCGAGCTCGCGAACAATACGGCACAGAATGCGGATATCCTGGTGCAAGCGGACATAGTAAAGATTGGCCGGGTCGCCGTCGATACCGGCGACGATATGCCCAGCAACCGTCGTGCCTTCAAATCCACCAATATCCTCGGAGGGGCCACCCTGGCCAGGACAATCGAGAGCGATGAGTGCCATGCCCATGCCCGCAAACGACGCCTGCTCGAACCAGCTGCGGCTTGCACCCGGATAGCCGTGGAACTGTAGCACCAGCGGCACGGCCTCGTCCGAAACCGGCTGGAGATACTTGGCATGCAGGCGTGCACCGCACATGCCGGTATACCAGAGGTCGAAAAACCGACAGGTCGCGGAATCCGCAACCGAAGCCGCCTCAATCGCATAGTCGAGCTCGACGGCGTCGGCCTCGGCCATGCGGTCCTTCCAAAAGAGATCGAAATCCGATGGACGGGGCATAGCGCCTCGATATTCACCAAATTGCTGTTGTAGCTCCTGAGCACTTGGCATGGCTCGTGAACCCAACCTTTCGAAATCGCAACGGAGGTGCGCCCGGCAAGGGAACCGGGCGCACGGGAGGGAAAGCGAGGCTACTCGCCGAGCTTGGGATGCAGCAGCGACGGCGCAGCGCCGAGCAGCATCTTGGTGTAGGGGTCCTGAGGGTGCTGGAAGACCTGCTTGGCCTCGCCCTGCTCGACGATCTTGCCGCCATTCATAACGATGATGTCGTCAGAGATATAGCGGACCGTCTGGATGTCATGGCTGATGAACACCATGGCCAGGCCGAGCTCCTTCTTAAGGTCGGTCAGCAGGTTCAGAATCTGCGCGCGGACCGAAACGTCCAGAGCCGAGGTGGGCTCGTCGGCGATGATGGCATCGGGGTTCAGCGACAGGGCGCGCGCAATTGCGACGCGCTGGCGCTGGCCGCCCGAAAGCTGGCCGGGAAGAACCTCGGCGGCGGAGCTGGGCAGACCGGTGAGCTCCAAGAGCTCCTTGACGCGCTTCTCCTGCTCGGCCTCGGTACCCAGGTTGTGGACGCGCATGGGGTCGAGCAGTTGCTCGCGAACGACCATGCGGGGATTGAGCGCCGTGGCCGGGTTCTGGAACACGACCGAGATGACGCGACCCATGTGGCGACGGTCCTCGGCGGTACGTTTGGTAACGTCCTTGCCCTTAAAGTAGACCTTGCCGCTCGTGGGGGCCTGCAGGCCGCACATGACGTTGGCGGTGGTGGACTTTCCGCA
>CABQNF010000165.1 GCA_902465465.1 uncultured Collinsella sp.
GCGGCGGGCTTGCCCGGAACGGCGCGCTCAGCAAGAATCGCGATGTAGCCGGTCGGGCGCTCGCCCTCATCGGGACCCGGCCAATCCTTGAGCGCACCGGCCCATGCAAGCTCGTCAAATACACGCGCGCAGTCCTCTGCACCGCTTACCACATGAAAACGCAGACGCTGAGCATTGGCACTACAGGGAGCCAGGTGCGCAAGTTCCGCCAGCTCGAGCAAAAACTCGCGCGGCACGCGCATGGACTCGTCAAAGCGACGGCACGTGCGGGCGCAGCGAACCAACGCATCAAACGCGTCCAAGCCGAGCTTTTCGCAACCCTGCTTTGCCATCGACTCAGCGCTTACCGGCGCTGCGGGAACTGCTTCGTTCATAGGGACCCCCAATACAAGCCAATTGTCCTTAGGAAAATCTAACCTAAAACGTAGGCAATTACATACAGCGGCGTAATGTTCTACAATTGTTGATTAATCCTCACTGGAGCGGGAACAAAAGTAACAATTCGGGAATGTGGGGCGGCAATTCGTCCTTCCCGCCCCATGCATCGGCGCCCTTGGGCGATACTTGTTGCAGCACTTTTGGCGTACGCCGCACGGAGAGCAATGAACGCGACGTGCACCGCACGGAAAGGGGACATTATGGGCATCTTTAAGAATGATGACCAAAAATCGAGCCAGTTTGGATTTGACGAGAAAAGCATGGCAGGCAAGGCCGTCAAGGCCGTGCGCTGGATTTACGCCATCACGGGCGTCTTGGCGCTCGTCGCCGGCATCGCACTGCTGTTTGCGCCCGCCAAGTCCCTCGTCTTCTTAACGACCGTCTTGGGCTTCTACTTTGTGATCACGGCCGCGATCAGGCTGTTTACCGCTGTTTTCGAGCCACTGCTGCCCACCGGCTGGCGCGTGACGAGCATCATCTCCAACCTACTCATTATCTTGGGCGGCGTCATAATCCTGCGCAACCAGGCCTTCTCGACCGCGACGCTCACCACGATGGTGGTTATCGTGGCCGGCTTTGGCTGGATTGTCGAAGGTGTCATGTCCATTCTGGAGTCCGAGCTTTCGTCCAACCGCGCCCTCGCCATCCTGAGCGGCGCACTCTCCATCATCGCCGGCATGTTCGTGTTTATCTATCCGCTGTGGTCGGCCAAGATGCTCGTCATCTTTAGCGGCGCCGCGCTGCTGGTGTTTGGCGTAACGCTGATTGTTCGCGCTATTCAATTTGGCAAACTGGTGCACTAGATGCCGCGAACGCTCTTTATTGATGCCGACGCCTGCCCGGTCACGCGCGAGTCGATTGACTGCGCGCGGCGGGCGGGCGCCGCCGTTGTTATCGCCGGCAACAGCACACAAAACCTGGAACGGCACATTCGCCGCGACGACCCGCGCGATGCCGAACACGCGCGACGCGGATTTTGGGTCACGACACTCGATGTGAGTGTGGGCGCCGACAGCGCCGACTTTGCCATTGTCGAACGCCTGCAGGCGGGCGACGTGGTCGTGACGCAGGACATTGGCTTGGCGAGCATGGTGCTCGGGCGCGATGCCGCCGCCATCGGCGTGCGCGGGCGCGTCTACGATAAGGCGACCATCGACATGCAACTGTTTATTCGCCACGAGGAAAAGAAGGTGCGCCGCGCCGGCGGTCGCACTCGCGGTCCGGCGGCATTTACCAGCGAAGACCGGGCCCGCTTTAAGCGCAACCTCACCGAGCTGCTGCGCTAACCAAGGTAGATTTTCGGGACATGCCCGGAAATCTACCTTTTTGTTTTGAGCGGTGTGAGCGCTCGGAATCCATGGCTCAACAAAAAAACGGGCTTCAAGATGCCATGCGTCGCCGCATTGCGCAGGCGCCGAGCATGGCTATTTGAAGCCCATTTTTTAAGCCTACTTAGAGGCCGAAGGCGGATAGGATAAGGCCCCAGCCGGCGCCGATGACGTACATCATGATCAGGAACAGGACGTTTTCGCGGGCGCTGCGGTTGGTACGGAACAGCACCAGGTAGCCCACACCGGCAGAGATGAGCGTGCCGGCGAGCATCGGGGCCAGTTGCAGCGCGCCTTCCAGATACAGCTGTGTAATGACCACGCTCGCCGAGCAATTGGGAATCAGCCCGACAAGCGCCGAACCCAGGACAGCGAGTGTCTCATTGCCGCGCAGGAACTGCTCGATCGCGGACTCGCCGAACGTCTCGAGCACGGCGACCAGAATCAGCGTCACCAGAAAAATGAATACCGAGACCTGCACGGTGTGCGAGATCGCGCTGCGGATGATCGACAGGACAGGCGTCCCTTCGTGGGAGTGACCGTGGTCGTGCCCATGGTCGTGGTGGTGCTCATGCTCGCCCGTGTGACCGTGGCCATGGCTGTGTCCGTGGTCGCGCTCGTGTTCATCTTCATCATCATCGCAACCGCAATGGTCGCGCTCGCATAACTCGTGGATGTGGTCGGCGCTCACGCCCGCCTCGGCCACTTCATCAATGATGTCACCGCCAGTATGGTCGTCGTGCGCGCAGTTCACATGAGCCGGATTAGCAGCGGTCCCCAGCACGGTACGGCGAATCGCCGCATGTGCGCGAGCGTTACGACGCAGGCCGCGAATGGCGGCGTCCACGATAAAGCCCGTGATCAGCGCGATCAGTGCCTTCGAAGCCAAAAGCATCGCCATAGTCTGCACGGGCACCTGCTCTGCGAGCAACAGCGGCAGCATCTCATCGGAGGTCGAAAGGAACACCGCCACCAACGTGCCCAAGGTCACGACGCGACCGGCGTACAGCGTTGCCGCCATGGCCGAAAAGCCGCACTGCGGCACCATGCCCAGCAACGAGCCAACCACGGGGCCCGCGGCACCGGCACGCTTGATGGCGCCGTTAACGCTGTCGCCCGCAACGTGCTCCAAGGTCTCGAGGGCCAGATACGTCACCAACAAAAACGGCACCAGCGAGAGCGTGTCCTTGCCGGCGTCGAGCAGAATATCAATCAACAAACCCATGACGGATGGAACCTTTCGTGTCTTTCGGCAGCATTGTAAAAGTCCTAGCGGTCAACTAGGGTATTGTAGTTATCCTAGGCGCGATGCCAATAGTTGCCCATGGTAAACTATCATCTCGCCACATCTCAATGAACCCGAGCCGCGCGCTGCGGCCCGTCCAAGGAGCAGTTATATGAACGTTTCACAAGCACTCGAATACGAGCGCCAGCCGTTTATTCCCATGTTTATCTATGGCGATCACGGCGCCATGGAGTCCGAGCGCCAGAAGGGCGAAGAGGCCCTTAAGGTGCTCGAAACCGAGTACTTTACCGCCGAGGGCGACCCCAGCTTCGACTTTGCCACCGTGCGCGACCTGGCTGACCGCAACCGCGACCTGTGCGACCAGATTGGCGAGGCACGCCTGCGCAACGTGACGCCCGCGACGCTTTCGCGCGGCCTGTCCGATGCCGACACCTGCGCCGCCATCGGCAAGATGCAAAAGCGCACCGCAGCATCGGTCATGCGCGAGATCCGCGGTGACCGCGACGCACTCGGCGTAGCCTATGCCCGC
>CABQNF010000166.1 GCA_902465465.1 uncultured Collinsella sp.
CGACGTCAATGGTATACGGGTGCATCATCGACGTCTTCAATACAGAAAATATCAGTGCGGAATGTTCCGGAGAGAAGCCCCGTCACGCCCCCGGATCCCCTGTGTTTACGGCCTTGAGGTCGGCGTGGACGGAGATCGTGGCTGATGGGGATACATGTCCCGGTTGCTGTTTCGCGGCTTTGCCGCGAAAGGCGCGCTACTTTGGGATGGGTGGGGAACGTGGTTGTTGCGGCAACTGATCCCCACCATAAATTACCCTCGGCATACTTGCGCGAAAACCTGCCCGTGCTACACTTGCAATTGCTGTTTCAGGGCGGGGTGAAATTCCCCACTGGCGGTAAATCGGGCGGTGCCAAAGGGGTGCCGTGGCGCAGACGAGGCGTCTGCGACCGAGCCGATGAGTCCGCGACCCGTGCATGCGTTGGTTCGCATGCCGGCTGAACTGGTGAGATCCCAGTACCAACGGTTAGAGTCCGGATGAAAGAGGCAGGTGATCTTATGTCTGAACAGTCGCAGCATATCCATTTTGAGAACACGAATAGGTGGAGCACCAAACAGCTCGTTACCATGGCGTTGATGTGCGCCTTGGGCGCCCTGTTTATGTACGTGCAGCTGCCCATTCTTCCTTCGGCGCCATTTTTGACGTATGACCCGTCGCTGGTGCCGGCGATGGTGTGCGGATTTGCGTATGGCCCCGGTGCTGGTACCGCTGTTGCAGCCATGGCGATCGTTATCCATGCGCTCACTACGGGTGACTGGGTCGGCGCGCTTATGAATCTGGTTGCCACGCTGGGCTACATTCTGCCCGCGGCTATCGTCTACCAGAAGATGCATACCTATAAGGGTGCCGTGATTGGCCTGGTGCTCGGCGTTATTGCCGCTACGGCGTTGTCTATGGTCGCAAATCTTACCATTGGCGTATGGTTCTGGTATGGCTCGGTCGATGTGATCGCCCCGCTCATGATTCCTGCGGTGCTGCCGTTCAACCTCATCAAGACCGTGCTCAACTCGGTGTTGACGCTTGCGGTGTACAAGGCGGTCTCCAACCTCATCACGCCTAAAAAGGACCAGGTCAAAGGTCGCGCATGATTGAGTGTCGGGGCGTTTCCTTTAGCTATGACGGTGCCGCACCGGCACTCGACGGCGTCGATCTGAACATCGAGGATGGCGAGTTTTTCTGCATCCTCGGTGGCAATGGGTCGGGCAAGTCGACGTTTGCCAAGCATCTGAATGCACTGTTGCGGCCCGATGCGGGTACGGTATGCGTCAACGGCATGGATGCGTCCGACCCCGAGCTGGTCTACGACATCCGCTCGACTGCGGGCATGGTATTCCAGAATCCCGATGACCAGCTGGTGGCAACGCTTGTCGAAGATGACGTTGCGTTTGGTCCCGAAAACCTTGGCGTGCCGTCGGCACAAATTGCGCAGCGCGTACGCGAGGCGCTGAAGGGTGTGGGCCTGGTGGGCTTTGAGCGTCACGAGACCCATGCGCTTTCGGGCGGCCAAAAGCAGCGCGTGGCGCTTGCCGGCGTGCTCGCCATGGAGCCGCGCGTGCTCATTTTGGATGAGGCTTCCTCGATGCTCGATCCGCGTGGACGCAAGGGCCTCATGAAGGCTTGCCGCGCGTTGCACGATCGCGGCATGACCATCGTGATGATTACGCACTTTATGGAAGAGGCCGCCGAGGCCGATCGCGTTGCTGTCTTCCAAGCGGGCCGCGTTGCCATGCTCGGTACGCCCGAGGAAATCTTGACGCGGGCGGACGAACTTGCGCAGCTCAACCTGGATATGCCGGCGTCGTGCTGCCTAGGTAGGGCACTTCGTGAGAAGGGCGTTTCCGTTTGCGCGCAGGTGCGCGAGGCAGATATGGTCGCCGAGATTGCACAGGCTTATGCCGAGCGGAGCGGGACGAACATCGCAGGGCAGCCTTCCGCATCCGATTCCCATGTGCTTGACAATGGATCCTCTGCGGCCGACGGGATAGCCGCGTCGGAGCTCGTTATCGAGATTTCGCACCTCTCGCATAGTTACTCGCTGAGCGCCCGCGAGCGCCGTCGATGGCGCAAGCGCTCGACCACTGCGGACGCATCGAGCAAACAGGCTCTTTGGGGCAACGATCCAAACAGCCCCTGGGCGCTACGTGATGTTTCGCTGACGGTGCGCCGCGGCGAGTTTCTGGGATTGGCGGGTCATACCGGCTCGGGTAAATCGACGCTGGTTCAGCATCTCAACGGGTTGATTCGTCCGCAGGAGGGAAGCGTTTGCGCGCTGGGGCTCGACCTATCAAGCAAGAAAGACGCCGCCGCGGTTAAGGCCAAGGTCGGCGTGGTGTTTCAGTATCCCGAGCGCCAGCTATTTGCCGAGACCGTGGCGCGGGACGTGGCGTTTGGCCCGCGCAACCTTGGCCTGCCAGAAGACGAGGTTGCACGCCGTGTCGCATCATCGCTTGCGCGCGTGGGCCTCGACCTTGCTGCGATGGGCGACAAGAGCCCCTTTGAGCTTTCGGGCGGCCAGCAGCGCCGCGTGGCGTTTGCCGGCGTGCTCGCCATGGAGCCCGAGGTGCTGGTGCTCGACGAGCCCATGGCGGGGCTCGATCCGGCTGCGCGCGGGGATTTCCTGGGGCTCATCGATCGACTCCATCGCGAGGGCCTGACTGTTGTCATGGTTTCGCACAGTATGGATGACCTGGCAAATTGTTGTGACCGCATCGTTGTGATGAACGAGGGCGCCGTGTTTGCCGAGGGAACGCCCGCGCAGGTTTTTGCGCACGCGGACGAGCTCAAGTCGATCGGCCTGGGCGTTCCCGCCGCCCAGCGCATGGCGCTGGCGCTCGCGAAAGCCGGTGTGCCGCTCCGCCGCGACAGGCTTTATACGGTTGAGGCGCTGGCCGACGAGCTGGCTGGCTTGCTGCTGGGCTGCGCGGACGGGCTTTTGAGGGTGCCGCGTCAGGCTGGTTCCAAGGCGCCCACGCGAGAGGAGGGCTGCTGATGGAGGCGTTCTCATTTGGCAGCTACTATCCCGGGGATAGCGCGGTGCATCGCCTGGATCCGCGCACTAAGTTGCTTCTAGGTTTCGCATTTCTGATCACCGTGCTCACCGTTGGCAGCTTCGGCGGGCTGGTTCCGGTCGCAATGTTTGTCGTGCTGGTCTATCTCGCAGCCCGGGTGCCGTTGCGCCGGGTCCTATCATCGATGGCACCATTGCTGGCGATTGTCGTGGTGGTCGCGGTGCTCAACCTGTTTTCCGACCAGAGTGGCCGCATCCTGTGGCAGCTTGGCTTTTTGCAGGTGAGCGAGGGCTCGCTGCGTTCTGCGGCGTTTGTGGCGTGCCGCCTGACGTTGATGATGGCCGGCATGAGCGCCATTACACTCACCACGCCGACGCTCGACCTCACCGCGGGCTTTGAACGTCTACTCGCACCATTTGCGCGCGTGGGGCTTCCGGCGCACGAGCTCGGCATGATTATGGGTATCGCGCTGCGGTTTATGCCGCAATTTGCCACCGAGATGAAACAGACGGCC
>CABQNF010000167.1 GCA_902465465.1 uncultured Collinsella sp.
CCGTGCAACGGAAAAGAGCCGCCCTTTCGGACGACTCAAACTGTAATGGGGCGGCGGCAGGACTTGAGAACGAAAAGAAGTGTCGGGTTTGGCACCCCTGCCCCTGCCTGCCGCGCGCGTGGGCGATACTCAGCTTATCGACCCGCGATGTAAAGGAGATGCTCATGGCAAACATCAAGTTCCCCGAGGGCTTCTATTGGGGTGGCGCCACCGCCGCCAACCAGTTTGAGGGCGCTTGGAACGTGGACGGCCGCGGTCCTTCCGTCGACGACCACTTCCTGGGCGGCAGCTACAAGGAGCCGCGCCAGATTACGATTGACATCGACCCCGATCGTTTCTACCCCAACCATGACGGCATCGATTTCTACCATCACTACGAGGAGGACATCGCGCTGTTCGCCGAGATGGGTTTCAACATGTTCCGCATGTCCATCTCTTGGAGCCGCATCTTCCCCAACGGCGACGATGCTGAGCCCAACGAGGCCGGCCTCGCCTTCTACGATCGCGTCTTCGAGTGCCTGCGCGCTCACAATATCGAGCCGCTCGTGACCCTCTCGCACTACGAGATGCCCTATCACCTGGTCGAGAAGTACAACGGCTGGGCGAGCCGCGAGCTCATCGGCTTCTTTGAGAAGTATTGCCAGACCGTCTTCGACCGTTACCAGGACAAGGTCAAGTTCTGGCTCACCTTCAACGAGATCAACTGCGGTACTCAGGACATGGGCAACCTCTTCGAGACCAGCATGATTCAGGGCTTCGAGGGCCCGGCTTCGGCGGTTCACGCCACGCCGCAGGCCCGTATGCAGGCGCTGCATCACCAGTTTGTCGCCAGCGGCCGCGTCGTGCGCTATGCCCACGAGCATTACCCGCAGTTCAAGATGGGCAACATGGACTGCTTTATCCTTTCCTATGCCGCCACGTGCGATCCGGCCGACGTGTTTGCCACGCAGCGGGAGATGAACGCCATGAACTGGTACTGCTCCGACGTGCAGGTGCGCGGCAAGTACCCGTTCTATGCCAAGCGCTTCTGGGCCGAGAATGATGTTGAGCTCGTGATGGAGGACGGCGACCTGCAGGATATCGCCGACGGCAAGGTCGACTTCTACTCCTTTAGCTACTACATGTCCGGCACCGTGGGCACCCACAAGGATCACGAGATGACCGAGGGCAACATGACCTTTGGCGGCAAGAATCCCTATCTGGAGTCCACCGACTGGGGCTGGCAGATCGATCCGCTGGGCCTGCGCATTGCCCTCAACGAGATCTATGCTCGCTACGAGATTCCGCTGATGGTGGTCGAGAACGGCATGGGCGCTTACGACGAGGTCGAGGAGGACGGCTCCATCCACGACCCGTATCGTATCGCCTACCTGCGCAGCCACATCAAGGCCATGGGCGAGGCCATTGCCGACGGCGTCGACCTCATCGCCTACACCTGGTGGGGTCCCATCGACCTGGTTTCCGCTGGCACCGGCGAGATGCGCAAGCGCTACGGCTTTATCCATGTCGATAAGTACGACGACGGCACCGGCACCTACGAGCGCCGCCGCAAGGACAGCTTCTTCGCATATCAGAAGATCATCAAGTCCAACGGCACCGAGGGCTTAGAGTAATTGAGTTCCGGCGATTGAGTCCCGGCGTCCTGCCGAATGTCGGACCGGCAGCCGATTACATGGCCACCGACGTCGATGACGACGGCATCTGGAATGCTTTTGTTCGTCTGGGGCTTATCGAGGATTAATCGACAATATGAGTGCCACTGGGGAAATGGTTTTGGGAAGGGCTTGGAAGGGCTTGCGATTCGAGCCCTCACCTTAGCAATTTGATCATTTGGCACTATAATCACCATAGGCATGCGCATAACGTTGCGCTTAATCAAGAGGAGAAAACGTATGGGTCTGTTTGACATGTTTAAGAAGAAGGCTGAGCCTGCCGCTGCTGCAGCTCCCGCCTCCATCTCTGCTTCTGCCGGCGCCGACGTGCTGTGCTCGCCCGTCAAGGGCAAGGTCATCAAGATGGCCGACGTGCCCGATCCCGTCTTTGGCGGCGAGGTCCTGGGCAAGGGCTGCGCCGTGTGGCCCGAGGACGATCTGGTCTACGCTCCCTGCGACGGCAAGGTGACCGTCACCATGGGTCACGCCGTGGGCCTGCAGTCCGATAGCGGCATCGAGGTCCTGGTGCACGTTGGTGTCGATACCGTCAACATGAACGGTGACGGCTTCGAGGGCTTCGTCAAGGCCGACGACGTCGTGAAGGCCGGCCAGCCCTTGCTCAAGATCGACCGCGCCAAGATCGCCGCTGCCGGCTACAAGGACTGCGTCGTCGTGGCCGTGTCCAACACCGCCGAGTTTGCCGATGTCGAGCTCGCCGTCGAGGCCGACTCCGCTGTCGCCGCCGGTGACGCCATCGTTAAGGTCGTCCGCAAGTAAACTGCGGCATCCAAAGGGTGTGCAAGGGTGGTCGGGTTATCCGGCCGCCCTTTTTTATTACAATGCGGCGGAACGTTTTATTGTGCGTTGGGCGGACCGGTAAACCGTTCAGACGTTAAAACGAGCCGACTGCGCTTTTGCTTTGCCGGGGGTGTTCGTTAGCGGCTAGTATGGCCTTATTGTTACGACGTGCACCGTGTTGGGAAGCGCGGTGCCGCTTGTTTGGAGGAATGTCATGAAGAAGAAGCTGCTGCTTGCGCCCCTGATGGCTGTTCTGGTTGCGTGCGTGGTTGTGCTTTCCGGCTGCGGAGGTCCTTCGGTTGAGGAGCTCATTACCGAGGATCTTACGACGCAGTTTGACGAGGTCAAGAACGGTGGTGACGACTTCCTCGCCGGCCTGGAAGAGGCCTCGGGCGACGAGTTTGAGCAGCTGGGCATCGATCCCAAGGAGTACGCCAAGAGCTATCTCGAGGGCTTTGACTACAAGATCGGCGACGTGACGGTCGACGAGGACAAGGGCACCGCAACTGCCGAGGTCACCATTACCTGCAAGTCCATGAACCAGATCGTTGAGGATTTTGCCACCCAGTACCAGGAGAAGGTCACCGCGCTCGATTCGATGCCTTCCGATGACGAACTGTACAAGATGGCCGGTCAGGTTATGGTCGACGTGACCAAGGCTGCTAAGACCAAGGACACCACGGTCACCTTCAAGTACTCCTGCAATGACGACGGCGAGTGGTCTGCCGACGATTCCGCAACCAACGAGATGATGAATGCCATGATGAACTAGGGGAGTTACGCGGTTCTACGAACCGCGTAACCAGTTGACGCTGCAAACGCCCCTAAGCGGCAATCTGACGTTCAATTTCAAGGGCGCGACCAGAAGGTCAGCGCCCTTTCATTTCACGTCACCTTGCTCGCTTAGGGGCGTTTTCGCTGTCCGTCCTCTACCTGCGGTGTTACCGTTGTCGGAAGGTGGACAAAGGGTAGCTAATTTGGGAGCCTTCGTGAGTTCGTGTGGGTAGTCCCTACGCCTCGCGCCCCGGCAGGGC
>CABQNF010000168.1 GCA_902465465.1 uncultured Collinsella sp.
ACGAGGACGTCGCCGATGGCTCGCCGCGCAATCTGGCGCAGCTGCTGCGTGCCGTCGCCGAGGCCGTGCGCCCGCACAACGTCTGGGTCCGCGTGCTCTATCTGCAGCCCGAGGGCATGACTGACGAACTCATCGAGACGATTCGCGATACGCCCGAGGTGCTGCCCTATATCGATATCCCCGTGCAGCACTGCGACGCGCGCATTCTCAAGGCCATGCGTCGCTCCGGTTCGCGCCAGGAGCTCGAGGATCTGTTCCGCGACCTTCGCGAGCGCATCCCCGGCATCGTGATTCGTTCCACGGCCATGGTCGGCTTCCCGACCGAGACCGACGACGAGTTCCGCGACCTTATCGACTTTATGGACACCGTCGGCTTTGACTACACGAGCGTCTTTGCATACTCGCAGGAGGAGGGCAGCCTGGCCGCTAAGATGGAGGGTCAGGTCGATGAGGAGGTTAAGCTCGAGCGCGCCCAGGAGGCCATGGACCTGGCCGAGTCGCTCGGCTTTGCCGCCACCGCCGCCCATGTGGGCGAGCGCGCCCAGGTGATCGTCGACGGTATCGAAGAGACCGAGGACGGCGCCGAGCTGATCGGCCATGCCTGGTTCCAGGCGCCCGATTCCGATGGAGCGGTGCATCTGGACGCCAGCGAGGCGTCCGTGGGCGATATTCTGACTGTCGAGTTTACCGATAGCTTCTGCTATGAGCTTATCGGTCATGTTGTGGAGTAGGAGAGCGTCGTGGCTAACGAGAGCAATAAGGAACTGACGAGTGTCTGGACGCCCGCCAACATCGTGACGTGCGTTCGCATCGTCTTTATCCCGGTGTTCATGATCGTGTCGGCGCTTTCTCACACGAGTGTTGCCGGTACGGATTGGAGCACCTTCGACGGCCCGCTCGCCGCCGCTGCCTTCATTCTGTATGTGATCCTGTCGTGCACCGATAAGGTCGACGGTTATCTGGCGCGTTCGCGCAATGAGATCACCGACTTCGGTAAATTCTTGGACCCCATCGCCGATAAGCTGCTCGTGTTCTCGGCCCTGCTGCTGTTCTTGGATTTTGGCGCGGTGACCGTGTGGTCGGTGTTCATTATCCTGTTCCGTGAGCTTCTGGTGAGCGCCCTTCGCATGGTCGCGAGTGCGGCGGGTGTGGTCGTTGCGGCCGATAAGCTCGGCAAGTATAAGACGGCGACCACGATGGTCTCCATCTGCGGCTATCTGTGCGTCTTTGCTATGGCCGGCTTGCACCTTGGCCCGGTGGCGCTGACGCTCGGCATCTACTCGGTGTCGCGCTTCCTGTACGCCGTTGCCGTTGTCCTGACCGTTATCTCGGGCGCCCAGTACTTCTGGAACTGCCGCAAGATCGTCTTTTCGGTCTAGGTCCTGGTGGGTATGACGGACTCTTTTGAGCAGATTTCCGCACATAACGAGGAGCTGGCGCGTGATATTGTCGAGCGCGCGAGCGCTCGGGGCGTGACTGTTTCGACGGCTGAGTCGCTGACGGCGGGTATGATCGCCTCGACGATTGCCGATATCCCGGGCGCCTCGGCGGTGCTGCGTGGCGGTGCGGTGACCTATTGCGATGAGATTAAGCATCGTGTTCTTGGTGTTGAGCAGGAGACGCTCGACCGCTATACCGCGGTGTCGCATCAGACCGCGCGCGAGATGGCGGTGGGTTCGCTGGAGCTGTACCAGAGCGATATTGCAGTGAGCGCAACGGGTTATGCCGGCCCCGGCGGTGGCACTGAGGACGATCCGGCGGGCACTTTCTATATTGGCTGGGCGCATCGTTCCGCCGATGGGGGCGTGCCGGTCGTGGACTCTGTGCGCTGCCACTATGAGGGTGACCGTTCGTGTGTTCGTGCCCATGCGGTCACGGAGGCATTGGGTCGCATTGCCCTTGTGCTCAACTCTATGGAATAGACGTGTTTTAAGGGGCCTCCGAGCCCCTTAATTGTGGAGATAGGGACCTTAGGCTCATTTGGCGTTTGTGCTGGTTGTAGATGTATTTTTGCCTGCCTTGTTCATATTTGGTCCTTTGTGGTCAAGCATTTGGTCAGTGTTTGGTCGGCGTTTGGTTGGGTTTTGGAAAGACCGCCTGCATATGATTGGCCTGAACGGTTGACCACGAACAGCCGTTCGTTTATTATCGATGCAGGTTGTTAAGAGGAGGGCTATTCATGGCCAAGAATTCAGGTCCCGTACGTACCGTTCATGCTCGCACGACGGGTAAAGAGCGCGATGAGATGATCGCCACCACCAAGGCCGAGATCGAGAAGAAATTCGGCCAGGGTTCCATCATGAGGTACGGCGACGGTGGTCCCGAGCTCGAGGTCGAGGCCATTCCCACGGGCGCCCTGGCCCTCGATGCCGCGCTGGGTATCGGCGGCGTGCCGCGCGGCCGTATCGTCGAGATTTACGGTCCTGAGTCCTCCGGTAAGACGACGCTTTCGCTCGAGATCCTGGCCGAGGCCCAGGCAATGGGTGGCGTTGTGGCATTTATCGATGCCGAGCACGCGCTTGATCCCACGTATGCCGCGCGCATCGGCGTGGATATCGACGAGGTGCTCATTTCCCAGCCCGATACGGGCGAGCAGGCGCTCGAGATTGTTGACATGCTCGTGCGTTCCGGCGCCATCGATGCCATCGTCGTCGACTCCGTCGCCGCGCTGACCCCGCGTGCCGAGATCGAGGGAGAAATCGGCGACACTACGGTCGGTCTTCAGGCTCGCCTGATGAGCCAGGCGCTCCGCAAGCTCGCCGGCTCGCTGTCCAAGTCCAACACGACGTGCATCTTCATTAACCAGCTGCGTGAGAAGATCGGCGTGATGTTCGGCAACCCCGAGACTACGACGGGCGGCCGCGCCCTTAAGTTCTTCTCTTCGGTGCGTATCGACATTCGCCGTATCGACAGCATTAAGCTTAAGGACGAGGTTATCGGTAACCGCGTGCGCGCCAAGGTCGTTAAGAACAAGGTGGCAGCTCCGTTCCGTTCTGCTGAGTTCGACATCATGTACGGTACGGGCATCTCTAAGGAGGGCTCGATTCTGGACATGGCTGTCGAGTGCGGCATCTGCAAGAAGATGGGCTCCTGGTTTGCCTATGGCGAGGACAAGCTCGGCAACGGTCGCGAGGCCGCCAAGGCGTTCCTGCGCGAACACCCCGATTGCGCTGACGAGATTGAGCATAAGGTCCGCCTTGCCTGCGGACTTGAGTTTGATGACGATGCTCCGTCCGAGGTCGAGCTGACCGATCAGCCTGCGCCTGAGGAGTTTGACGAGCTTTACGCCATCGATGGGTCCGCCATGCTCGATGATGACGACGAGTAGCGGTTACGCTCATGTCGTATACGGTGACCGAGGCCACGGTCGTCTTTCCCGATAAGAAGGCGGCCTCCTCGTTCTCGAGCGGGTATGCGTCCAAAAAGCCTTGCGCACATATCGATTGTGAGCTTGAGGGCGGTTTTGAACGGTCGATT
>CABQNF010000169.1 GCA_902465465.1 uncultured Collinsella sp.
AGACGGCACTGGCGCCCGTGTTCTTGCGCGAGTTCTACCAGGGCCTGCCGCTCTACGACCGCGTCAAGACCGTGTTCTCGATCCACAATGTGGCGTTCCAGGGCCAGTTTAGCGACACCGTGATGGAGGACATCTTGGGTGTGGCGCATATTCCGGCAGCAGCTACGCAGCTGCGCTGCGACGCCTGCAGCATCAACTACATGCTGGGCGCGCTGCACTATGCCGATGCCATTACCACGGTGAGTCCCACCTACGCGAGCGAGATCCAGACGCCCGAGTTTGGCGAGGGCCTGGACGGCGTGCTGCGCGAGCGTTCCTACGCGCTGCAGGGCATCCTCAACGGCATTGACGTTGCGGGCTTTGACCCGGCAACCGACAAGCGCATTGCCGCCAACTACACCGTGGAGGACCGTTCCGGCAAGGCCGTGTGCAAGGCCAAGCTGCAGGAGGAGCTGGGTCTCGAGGTTCGCGACGACCGTCCGCTCATGGTGATGGTCTCGACCGCATCCTGTCCGGCGGCGTGCAGGTGGCCGTGCTGGGTACCGGCGACCGCGACTACGAGGACGGCCTGCGCTACTTCCAGGACAAGTACCCCGGCACCATGGCAGCGCGCATCGAGTTCGATCCGGCGCTGTCGCAGCGTATGTACGCCGCCGCCGACATGTTCCTGATGCCTTCGAAGTTTGAGCCCTGCGGCCTGTCGCAGATCATCGCCATGCGCTACGGCACCCTGCCAATCGTGCGCGAGACCGGCGGCCTGAAGGACACCGTGCAGCCGTACAACGAGTTTACCGGCGAGGGCACGGGCTTCTCGTTTACCAACTTTAACGGCGACGAGATGGGCGACGCGGTGTTCCGCGCGGCACGCCTGTTCTGGGACAACCGCGATGCCTGGAACCAGCTGGTCACGCAGGCCATGAGCCAGGACTTTAGCTGGACGCGCTCGGCCGACAAGTATCTGGACCTGTACTTCTTTATGCACCCGGAGATTGAGAGGCCGGCGGCGGTTGTCGACGAGCCAGAGGCTGTTGCTGAGCCGGTGGCCGCTGAGGAGCCCAAGGCCGAGGAGAAGCCGGATGAAGCTGAGCCCGCAAAGGCCGAGCCTGAGGTGAAGGCTGAGGTTGCTCCTGAGCCCGAGCCTGCTGCGAAGCCTGCGGCAAAGAAGACCACGACTCGCAAGACGACAGCTAAGAAGGCTACTGCGACCAAGGCGGCGGCAACCAAAACCACCGCTACCAAGACAACGACCACGCGCAAGCGCACGACCGCCGCTGCCAAGAAAGCCGCCGAAGCCGAGGCTGCTCCCGAGGTAAAGGCCAAGGTCGCTGAGGCCAAACCGGCCGCCAAGGCTCCGGCAAAGACTGCTGCCAAGAAGACAACGGCAACGAAGTCGACGACTACGACAAAGGCCGCTGCGGCCAAGGCTACCCCGAAGAGTGCCGCAAAGCCCGCCGTCAAGGTCGAGGAGGCGGGCGCCGAGCCCAAGGCCGAGGCAACTGCCGAGGCAAAGCCGGCCGCCAAGACCACCGCGCGTAAGCGCGCAACGACGACGGCCAAGAAGACCACGACCAAAGCTGCTGCCCCCAAGGCAGAGGCCAAGGCCGAGGTAAAGGCCAAGCCGGCGCCGAAGGCCGCTAAGGTCAAGGCCGCACCGAAGGCTACGGCCAAGCCCGAGCCCGCCAAGGAGACTCCGGTCTCCCCCGCCGCTCCGGCAGAGAAAAAGGCCCCGTCCAAGAAGACGTCCGTCCGCAAGGCCACGGCCACCCGCAAGCGCCGCTAGCCCAAAGACGATTCAAAACCTAATCAAACCCCATGCAAGGGGCGCTCCAACCGGGCGCCCCTTCTCTGTAGGTAGTTGGTAAAACGATTTTCTAGGACAACCGTTCGCCGATGGTAAACGGATGTTGTTTATACAGCCTGTGTACAACAGATATACTTACAATCTGTGCGTAAAGCCCATGGCCCGCAGGCCGTGATTCTATTGAACTGGACCGTATTATGAGATTGATTCACAACAGCCGTCTGCCGCAGTTTCGTACTCCGTTTGGCGCTGTGACCACTGGAACTTCCGTTTCGCTATCGGTGATTTTGGAGGATGCCGACCCCAACCAGGCAACGCTTACCCTGCGTACCTGGGTCGATGAAATCGGTGAGTCTCTGTATCCCATGACGCACGAGGGCGACGGCATATTTACCGTAGAGCTTGAGTGCACTGAGCCCTGTCTTATCTGGTACAGCTTTATCTGCAACATCGAGGGCCAGCCCGAGGTTCGCCTGGGCGCGCCGCAGGGCCGCACCGGCGGCGAGGGCGTAACCTACGACTACGCCGAGGTTCCGTCCTTCCAGATCACCGTTTACAAGCACCGCGAAGTGCGTCCCGAGTGGTACGAGCGCGGCATGGTCTACCAGATCTTCCCCGATCGCTATGCCCGCGACGAAAACTGGCGCGAACGCACGCTTGCCGAAGTTGAAAAACCGCGCAAAGGAATCCAGCGCCGCATGGTCGAGGACTGGAACGAACCGCCCGAGTACGAGCGTGCCGAAGACGGCTCCATCAAGACCTGGGATTTTTACGGCGGCTCGCTCAAGGGTATCCAGAATGACCTGCCCCGCATTGCCGAGCTGGGCTTTACGGCCATCTACCTCAACCCGATCTTTGAGGCCGCGAGCAACCACCGCTACGACACGGCCGACTACACCAAGATCGACCCGATCCTGGGCACCGAGCAGGACTTTACCGAGCTGTGCCAGGCAGCCGAGATGCTGGGCATCTCCATCATCCTGGACGGCGTCTTCAACCACACAGGCGACGATTCGATCTACTTTAACCGCTACGGTAACTATCCCGGTGTCGGTGCGTGGCAGAGCGAGGACTCGCCGTGGCGCGATGCGTTTTACTTCCATGAGGACGGCTCGTATGACTGCTGGTGGGGCGTGGGCAACATGCCCGCCATCAATGAGAGCTCCGAACTGGTGCGCGAGCGGCTCCTGGGCAAGGACGGCGTGATCCGCAAATGGCTGCGCGCTGGCGCCCATGGCTGGCGTCTGGACGTGGCCGACGAGCTTTCCGACGACTTCCTGACCGAGATCAAAAAGGCCGTGCTCGCCGAGAAGCCCGACGCGCTGCTGCTCGGCGAGGTCTGGGAAGACGCCTCCAACAAGATCAGCTATGGCCACCTGCGGCGCTACCTACAGGGCTCCGAACTCGACTCGGCTATGGATTATCCCTTCCGCGACATGGTCATCGGCTTTTTGATGGGCTACAAGAACGCCTACCAGGCAGCCGAGGATATCGAGACCCTGCGCGAGAACTACCCGCGCGAGGCACTGGCCTGCGCGCTCAATCTGCTTTCGAGCCACGACCGCCCGCGCATTATCTCGGTGCTCGGCGGCGGCCCCGACGAGTCGCAGCTGCCCGAGAGCGAGCGCAGCAAATGGCGCCTTGACGACAACTCC
>CABQNF010000170.1 GCA_902465465.1 uncultured Collinsella sp.
CGGTTTCTACGGCGGGATCTGGGATACGATCATCATGCGCTGTGCGGACATCTTCCTGGCGTTCCCGTACGTGCTGTTCGTTGTCGCCATGATCGCCGTTATCGGCCGTGGTCTTCAGAACGTCTTTATCGCCATCGGTATTCTCGGCTGGCCTTCGATTGCGCGCGTCTTCCGCTCTGCAATCTTGACGGTCAAAGAAAACGACTATGTTGACGCTGCGCGCGCGATGGGTGCATCTGATGCTCGTATCGTAGTGCGTCACATCTTCCCGAACTCCGTCGCCTCCATCGTGGTCTACGCGACCATGA
Organism: uncultured Collinsella sp.; assembly: GCA_902465465.1. Lineage (GTDB taxonomy): Bacteria > Actinomycetota > Coriobacteriia > Coriobacteriales > Coriobacteriaceae > Collinsella. The sequence continues at coordinate 309 of CABQNF010000170.1, forward strand.
ACATTGGTGGCGCCATTCTGACCGAGTCCGCTCTGTCCTTCCTCGGCATGGGCGTTATTCCGCCTACGCCTTCGTGGGGCTCCATGATTCAGGACGGTCAGCAGTATCTTCTGACTGCTCCCTGGATGATGATCATGCCCGGTCTGGCAATTCTCTCGACGGTGCTCGCCTTCACCCTGCTGGGTGACGGTCTGCGCGACGCCCTCGACGTCAAGATGAAGGACGCATAAGGATGAAGAAGAACAAGAACTATGTGGACCTGAAGGACCAGCCGGTTCCCGAGGGCCAGCATCTGCTCGAGGTCGATGACCTTAAGATGTATTTCCATACCGAGGATGGTGTCGTTCGCGCTGTCGACGGTGTGTCCTACACGCTCGATCGCGGCGAGACCCTGGGTGTCGTCGGTGAGTCCGGCTCCGGTAAGTCCGTGACCGCCATGACCATCATGGGCCTCATCTCGATGCCTCCGGGAAAGATCGAGGGCGGCGACGTTCGCTATCGCGGTCGTTCTATCCTCGAGATGACCGAGGAAGAGATGCAGCACATTCGCGGAAACGACATCGCGATGATCTTCCAGGATCCTATGACCTCCTTGAACCCGGTCTATAAGATCGGCAAGCAGGTGGGCGAGGGCCTTCGTCTGCACCGTGGCTACTCCAAGCAGGAGGCGCTCAAGCGCGCTACCGAGCTTTTGGACCTCGTGGGTATCCCCGAGCCCGAGAAACGCGTCAATGAGTATCCGCACCAGTTCTCCGGCGGTATGCGTCAGCGTGTCATGATCGCTATGGCTCTTGCCTGCGATCCCGATATCCTGATTGCCGACGAGCCCACGACGGCTCTGGACGTTACCATTCAGGCTCAGATTATCGAGCTCATGCAGGAAATGCAGGAGAAGAACGGCAACGCCATCATCATGATTACCCATGACCTGGGCGTCGTTGCCGATATGGCCGATAAGATCATGGTTATGTACGCCGGCCGTCCCGTCGAGTTCGGTACTGCTGAGGAAATCTTCTACGAGAGTCGCCACCCCTACACCTGGGGTCTTATCCGCTCCATCCCGGAGCAGGCCATCGAAGAGAAGAAGCCGCTTACGCCGATTCACGGCAACCCGCCTTCGCTCATGAACCTGCCTGAGGGCTGCGTGTTCTCGCCTCGTTGTCCCTATGCGACGGACAAGTGCCGCAAGCAGCGCCCCGAGCGCGTTGTCACCGAGTCTGGTCATTACTCTGCGTGCCACTACTCCGGTGACCCCGAGTTCCTCAAGAACGCTCCTGAGACGTCCCGTACGCGCAAGGATTCCAAGAAGGGAGGCGAGGCGTAATGGCAGATACCAACGAGCGTACTCCGCTGCTGAAGGTCGAGCACCTCTCTAAGGAGTTCCCCGCTGAGTCCGGCATGTTCGCCAAGCGCTTCTCCAAGCGTGTTGTCTCTGCAGTAAATGACATTTCGTTCGAGATTTATCCGGGCGAGACCTTTGGTCTGGTTGGTGAGTCTGGTTGCGGTAAGTCCACGACGGGTCGCACCATCATGCGCCTGACCAAGCCGACCGCCGGTAAGGTGTTCTTCCAGGGTAAAGATGTTGCCGAGATGAGCAAGCATGAGATCAAGGACATGCGTCGCGAGATGCAGTTCATCTTCCAGGATCCCTATGCTTCGCTCAATCCCCGTATGACCATCGGCGAGATCGTCTCCGAGCCCATGACCATTCATGGCGTGGGTACCAAGGAGGAGCGTATCGAGCGCGTCCGCGAGCTGCTGGACGTCGTCGGTCTGAATCCCGAGCACATCAACCGTTATCCGCACGAGTTCTCGGGCGGCCAGCGCCAGCGTGTCGGCATCGCCCGCGCGTTCGCTCTGAAGCCCAAGCTGATTATCTGCGACGAGCCTGTTTCTGCACTTGACGTATCCATTCAGGCCCAGGTTCTGAACCTTCTTAAGGAGCTCCAGGACAAGTTCGGTACCGCGTATCTGTTTATCGCTCACGACCTGTCCGTCGTGCAGCACATTTCCGATCGCGTTGCCGTTATGTATCTGGGTAAGATGGTTGAGGTTTCGGACTGGAAGACGCTCTACAGCGAGCCTCACCATCCGTACACGCAGTCGCTGCTGTCTGCCGTGCCGGTTCCCGATCCTGATATCCAGAAGACCCGCAAGCGCATCATCCTCGCTGGCGATCCGCCGTCGCCGCTGGATCCGCCGACCGGTTGCCGTTTCCACACTCGCTGCCCGATCGCTCAGGGTATCTGCTCTGAGAAGCTTCCCGAGTTTAAGGAAGTTGCACCTGGTCACTGCTGCGCGTGCCACTTCGCGGAGCCGTTCCCGATCAAGGAATCGCACATCGACCTGTAGTCGGTTGTTATCGTTCGGGCCCGCCCTGAAGTTATTTTTCAGAACGTCCTCGGACATGCAAGAAACCCCCGCTGCGCACTTCGTGCGGCGGGGGTTTCTTGCGTCCTGACGCTCCTATTTGGCAAGGTGTTTTTTAGAATCCATTTTGCGCTCGGCCTCGAAGGCCTGCCTGTCCCAATCGAGCGGAAGTCCGGCCTCGACCCATGCCTCGTAGGCCCTCCTTATGGGCTTGAGCTCCCTTTGGCCCCTCTCCAGCATCGAGATGTACTTCTCGCTGGTGCCCAGTATGGACGCCGCCCTCACCTGGCTGACCTTCGCCGCGCGCCTGGCCGCCACGAGCTCCGAGGCGTCCTCGGGCCTCCTGATCTCGTGCGGGCGCATCAGCGCCCGGTACGCCTCCCTGGCCACGTAGCGCTTGAGGCACCTCATGACCTCCCTGTCGCTCTTTCCCCGCCCCCTGGCCCTCTCGGCGTACTCGGCGGTCTCGGGGTCGCGCATGACCCTCTGCCTCGCGATCTCGTGCAGCGCGCTGTTCGCCTGCCGGTCGCCGCCCCTGTTGAGCCTGTGCCTCACGGTCTTGCCGCTCGAGGCGGGGATGGGGCAGGCCCCGCATATCGCCGCGAACGACGCCTCGGAGCGCAGCCTGCCCGGGTTGTCCCCGGCCGCGACCGCGAGCTTGGCCGCGCTCACGGGCCCGCACCCGTACATCGCCAGCAGCGCGGGGCAGTTCTCCTCCAGGGACGCCTCGATCGCGCGCTCCATGTCGAGCGCCGCGTCGCGCGCCGCCGCCC
>CABQNF010000171.1 GCA_902465465.1 uncultured Collinsella sp.
AGGTCGTTGTGACCGGTCGCTCCATGCTCACCAACACCCGTGTCGCGCGCGAGCTGGGCTACCTCAACATCGACGATGCCGATATCATCGATGCCTTCGATATCGATAACCTGCCCGACGACAAGATCGTCGTAATGTGCACCGGTTCGCAGGGCGAGCCGCTGTCGGCCCTGTCCCGCATGGCCAATGGCGAGCACAAGACGCTCTCTATCCACGAGGGCGATACCGTCATCCTCTCGGCAACTCCCGTTCCTGGTAACGAGAAGGCCGTCCAGCAGGTCGTCAACAGCCTGGCCAAGCTCGGCTGCGACGTGTGGGATAAGAACCGCGCTCTTGTCCACGTCTCGGGTCACGGTAGCCAGGAGGAGCTCAAGCTCCTGATGGCCATGGCCAAGCCCACGTACTTTATGCCGGTTCACGGCGAGGCCGTGCATCTGCGCGCCCATGCCCAGCTGGCCCGCAAGATGGGCATCAAGGACGATCATATCTTTATCCTCGATAACGGCGACACGCTTGAGATGCGCGGCGGTATCGTCAAACGCGGTACGCCCGTCGAGTCCGGCGTCGTCTACGTCGACGGCCTGCGTATCGGCGATACCGACCCCATCGTCCTGCGCGATCGTCAGAAGCTCGCCAACGATGGTATGGTTACCGCTGTTGCCATCGTCTCGCTCAAGCACAAGAAGATCGAGGCTATCGAGTTCTCGGGCCGCGGCGTCTCGTTTGCCATCGACGACCAGTTCTCCGAGGATGCCTCCGCGTCCATTATGAAGACGATCGAGAAGGGCAAGTTCAGCTTTACGAGCAGCGGTTCCGATGCCATTCGCAAGGCCGTGCGCGATTCGCTCTCCAACTTTATTTGGAGCCGTACGCGCACCCGTCCGATGATCATCCCGGTCGTCATGGAGGTTTAGTTTGGCGCGCGGATCTGCACAAAACGCCAAAGGCAATAAGGCCAATAACCAACCGGCATCTGCTAAGGGTGCCGGTTCCCATCTTCGTGCCAATAAGGGCCACGAGGCGGACTTCGACGATTTTGAGCCCTTGGTCGAGCCCTCGGCCAACCGCGATATCGCCGGCGTGATCATCGCCGTTTTGGCGATTGCGTCCTTCATTGCCGTGATTTCGCCGGCGACTGCACCCGTTACGGCTGCGGTTGCCGGTTTCTACCACCTGGGATTTGGTCTGGGCGCCTACGTGCTGCCGATCGTCATTTTGCTGTTTGCCGCCACGCTCTTTTTAGGCGAGGACTCGCCGCTCAACGCGCGCTCTGTTGCGGGCGGAGCCGTGGTCTTTATCGCCGTCGTCTCCATTCTTTCGCTGATGGTGCCGGGTACGAGCGACTCGTGCGACCTTATGTTCACGCCGCAAAATTTGTCCGCCTCGGGTGGCTACATCGGTGCGTTTATTGCGAGTGCGCTGCAGAATGCCCTGGGTAAGCCTATCGCGATGGTGGTCCTGTTGGGTCTGGCCGTCGTTGGTTTTGTCATCATCGGCTTTTCGGTGGGTGGCGTGCTGCGCTCTGCTCGCGACCGCGCGGCCGATTTTGCCGAGCGCCGTCGTGCCGATGTTAACGCGAGCCCGTGGGGTGACGACGAAGCCCTGTCGGTGCCCGGCGTTGCCCGTCCGCACCTGAGCATTCTTCGTCAAAAGGGCTCCGATGCTGCCGTGACCACGGTTATGGGCAACGATGTGGACCCGGTTTTGGACGATGACGACGAGGACGAGAATCCGTTTGTCGACGTGTCCGAGTCGGTTGAGGCTGAGCGCGCTAAGACGACGCTGCTGCCGCGCCGCCATGCCAAGAAGGGCAAGGCTGCGCCTAAGCTCAATACAAGCGAGCCCGACCCGTCTTGGTCCGATAGCGAGATTGAGCTCACCGAGGGCGATGACGAGGATGACGAGGCTCCGATTGAGACCGCAAAGACAACTTTGCTGCCGCGCCGCCATGCAAAGCGCCCCCAGGTAACCGGCCAGCTTTCGATGGAAGACGATCCCGATAAGATTGACGAGTCCGAGCCGCCGTTTGCCGTTAATCCTGTCTCGGCAGCTCCGCAGATCCCCGATTTCCTGAAGCATCCCAAGGTTGCCGATACGGCTGTCGCGGGCGCTGTCGAGGCGTCTACTTCTAGCGATGGGGGAGCTGACAATGCCCACGCAGATAACGAGGGCGAAGAAGAGGACGGTCTTAAGCTTCCGCCGCTCGAAATCCTGCACGCCAACCCGCAGTCGGCGTCCTCCGCGTCATCTGACAAGGAGCTGGAACAGACTGCCGAGTCACTGCAATCCACCTTGCTTGAGTTTGGCCGCAGTGCCCGCGTGGTCGGCTGGATCGCCGGCCCCACGGTTACGACCTTTAAGCTTCAGCCCGGTGAGGGCGAGCGCGTGAGTAAGATTTCGAGCCTTGAGGACGATATTGCGCTTTCGCTCGCTGCCCAGTCGGTGCGTATCTTTGCCCCGATCCCCGGCACTTCGCTCGTGGGCATCGAGATTCCCAACCGCAAGCGCCAAAACGTCAACCTGGGCGACGTGCTGCCCTATGTGAAGGGCGGTCCGCTCGAGCTCGCAATTGGGCGCGACGCCGAGGGCACGCCGGTTGTCGCCGACCTCGCCAAGATGCCCCACCTGCTTATTGCCGGTACGACCGGTTCTGGTAAGTCGGTGATGATCAATTCCATCATCACGACCCTGCTCATGCGTGCCCTTCCCGAGGATGTTCGCCTGATCATGGTCGACCCCAAGCGCGTCGAGCTCGCGGGTTATAACGGCCTGCCGCATCTTTACGTACCGGTCGTTACCGAACCCAAGCAGGCCGCGAGCGCCCTGCAATGGGCCGTGTCCGAGATGGAGCGTCGCCTGAAGGTCTTCGAGCGCCTTAACGTGCGTAAGATCTCGACCTACAACGAAAAGCAGGCCGCCGGCGAGTTTGAGCATTACGATAACCCGCCGCAAAAGATGCCCTATCTGGTCATTATCATCGACGAGCTCTCGGACCTGATGATGGTCGCCGGTAAGGATGTCGAGGCCTCGATCGTACGTATTGCACAGCTGGGCCGTGCCGCCGGTATTCATCTTATCGTGGCCACGCAGCGCCCCAGCTCCAACGTGGTGACGGGCCTCATCAAGGCCAACATCACCAACCGCATCGCCTTTAACGTCGCCACGGGCATCGACTCGCGCGTCATTATCGACCAGATGGGTGCTGAAAAGCTCACCGGTTTGGGCGACATGCTGTTCTCCAAGGTCGACTGGGGCAAGCCTCGCCGTATCCAGGGCTGCTTTGTCTCGGACGACGAAATCAACGAGATTGTCGAGTTCGTTAAGTCGCAGAGCGAGCCCGACTACCACGAGGAGATCCTGTCTGCCGTGGCGCCCGCTTCCATGTCCATGGCGGGTG
>CABQNF010000172.1 GCA_902465465.1 uncultured Collinsella sp.
ATGGGCGATGAGCTCACGCTCGGCCTCGAACAATGCCTTCGAGAAGTCCATGAGCACCGTCGGGCGCGGCGAGATAACGGTCTCGATATAGTCGGAATGGATATCCACAAGACCAGGCGTGACATAGCCACCATGAGCGTCGATAACGCCGGCTCCCGCGGCGGTCGCATCGAATTTGCCTTGGCGCTGAATTGCGGCGATCCTGTCGTCTTCGACAACAAGCTCGTAGCCAAAGAGCAGGCGGTCGGGTTGAACAATGATTCCGTTGCGGATGACGTACATCGGCGAGCCTCCTAAAGAAGCGAATAGACGAGTTCTTGGGTGTAAGCGTGTTGCGGGTCCTGCATGATCTGGTCGGTCAGGCCATGCTCGATAACCTGCCCGTCAAGCATGACGATAGTGCGGTCGGCAAGCAGGCGAATCACGCCTAAGTCATGGCTCACCACGACCATCGACACCCCCAGGTCACGTCGCAGCGACAAAATCAGGTCGAGCACGCGCGCCTGAACCGAAAGGTCCAAACCGGTGGTGACCTCATCCAAGAACAGCAGCGGAGGACGGTTGGAAAGTGCCTTGGCAATCTGCACGCGCTGCTGCATACCGCCCGAAAACGCGCGCGGCGGATCCTGTTCACGCCGCAAGGGAATGTTCACGCGATCGAGCAGCTCGCGACCGCGATCGACCATGGAGGAAACGTCTCGGATACCGGCAGCGATCTGCTTCTCGGCGATATTGGAAAGGCTCGAGAAGTTCATGCGCAGGCCCAGGTAGGGATTTTGGTAGACCATGCCGAAGATCTCGTCGCGGATAAGGCGTTTTTGCTGACGCGAAAGGTCAAAGCAGTTGCCCCGGCCCTCGTCGTATGCGGCAACGCGCATGTCGCCCGCCGTGGGCTCCTGGTCGAAATAGAGGCACTGCATGAGCGTCGACTTACCCGAGCCGGACTCGCCCACGATGCCCAAAATCTCGCCGCGATGCACCTCGAGCGAGATGTCGCGTACCGCGTGCACCGTGCCGCACACGGGGCAGATGTTGCGCTCGAGTTGGGCATGCGGGTCGCGACAGTAGTCGCAGCCCGCGCCAAAGCGCTTGGCCAGATGGCGAACGGACAAAACCGGAGCCTCATCCTTAAATTCATGATGAACCGTAGCGGGAAGCATCGTCGTGCCTTTACTCATCACTTCCGCCCTCCTCGAGACGCTCTGCGCAATAATCGGTATCGGAGCACTGCCACGCCTTCTTGCCCGTAACGGGATCGATGGTTTGAGTCATATAGACACCCGTCGCCCCACAGATGCAGCAGCGCTTGCCTTCAAAATCCTCACGCACAAAGGGATGGTCTTCGAAGGCGAGCGATTCGACCTTGGTATGCGGCGGCACGGCGTAGATCTTCTTCTCGCGCCCCGCTCCAAACAAAAAGAGATTCTCGGCATCGTTGAGCTTGGGATTGTCGAAACGCGGAATAGGGCTCGGCGCCATAACGTAGCGATCCTGCACCATCACGGGATGGTCGGCACCGGTAGTCGTGGAGCCATAGCGCACGATCTGCTCAAAAAGCTCCAGATATGCCCCGGTGTACTCAGCTTCGGCATGCAGACGGCGCGTCACGCTTTCGCGCGCCTCGTAGGTGCGCAGGGGCTCTGGCATGGGAACCTGCAGCACCATGAGTTGTTCGCGCTGCAGCGGACGCTCAGGGATACGGTGACGGCTCTGGATGAGCGTCGCGTCCGCCGTGGACGTGGTGGTCTCGACGCCGGTAGTCTCGTGCACGAGGCTGCGAATAGACACGGCATTGACGCTCGCGTCCGAGCCCTGGTCGATTACCTTGAGCACGTCATCGGGACCGATGCACGACAACGTGACCTGCAGGCCACCCGTACCCCAGCCGCGGCCGATGGGCATCTCGCGGCTGGCGAACGGCACCTGGTATCCGGGAATGGCGACGGCCTTCAAGATGGCGCGGCGAATCTCGCGCTTGGAGCCCTCGTCCAAAAAGGCAAAGTTATAGTTGCGCTGCACGAGAACCGTCCTCCTTCTGTCCCTCGGCGTGATTCATAGAGCGCAAGGCTGCATCGAGCTTGCTTTGGAACGTCACGTAGTGCGGCAGCTTGAGATGGCTGATAAAGCCCGTGGCTTCCACACCGTCGATGTGATAGAGCACGAACTCCTGATCCTGTGTGGGGTAGCGAACGTCGTCGACGCGCAGCGAATGGTCGAGGACGCTCATGGCGATGGCCTTGCTCTCGTCGCTGCCGGTAACGAGGCCGTAGCCCACATCGAGCGCGTTCACATGCTCGCCCGTCTCGGTCACCTCGTCGTTGGCGATCAGGCTTTCGACCTCACAGACCGGGAGTGCTCCCAGATAGTACGCGTCGTCGGCAGAAGCCTGAGAGGGATCGGTTCCGGGGGCATCAATCGTCACCGGCACGCTGCCGCGGCGAAGCTCGCCCACCGTGGGATGGGAAATGCCAAAGCCGCGAATGGCCGCGTACCCGATGGCGACAACCGCCTGCGTGAGGCCACGCGAGAGGGCCTGCAGGATAACGCTGCGCGGCGCCGGCGTGAAAAGCGGGGTCTTGGTGATATCGACGGGCTCGGTGTCGTCGATAGCAACCGGGCGGATCATACCGATCTGGCGCAGGTAATCGCACACCTTGGGCACACAATCGAGAGGCGTGGTCTCGGCCACGCCATAAAAGGCCTCGGCCGCTTCATCCAGACGCTCATCGATGACAGCGCGCGCGGCACGGACATCGGCATCGGTCTCTTCGCTTAGATCAAAATTGATAAGGCGATGGCTGTAATCGCGGGTCGCGCCCAAAATCTGTCCGCCCTCGATATCTTTGAAGGCCGCGGAGATGCGGCGCGAAACGTGCATCTCGCCCGTATCGATCACACGCGATGTATAGAGGCGCTCGAGGGTGGAACGGTAGGCACGCACCAAAAAGACGGCCTCCTCGATAGAACCCGACGCCTGCTTGAGGGCGATTGCAGCAACCTCGGGAGCCCAAACGGAGCCCTCAGACTGCACCTGCTCGACCGCATGCGGCATGGCCTCGATGATGAGTGCGGGATCGAGCGCGCGGCCACCCGCAACGCGCTCGCGCTCAAGCAGCTCAAGCGATGCGGCGATTGCCTGCTCGCCGCCGGAAACGGCTACATATCCCATGATTCAACCTCCCTGCAAGCGCTGGAACGGGGAACGGCGGCGATATGGCCAAACCCGTCTACAAACATCAGGTCGATGCCGCAGGGAAACTCGTCCAGACGCGCAATACGCGAGCGCAAGACATCGCCGCGATCGCACGAGAAGTGCGAAGTGCCGTCAACGCCGGGGCCACCGAGCTCCCAGGAGCTCTTGGTACACGCGTGCGAAGCGGAGCCGACGCG
>CABQNF010000173.1 GCA_902465465.1 uncultured Collinsella sp.
CGACTCCCGGCCCTCGCCGTTCTGCAAGGTGTACTTCCCCTTTCCGTCGAGCTCGCCGATGACACACGTCCCGTCCTCGAGCCGCCAAAAATAGTCGACGCGAAACACCTGGCTCGGATCGAGCGGGTCGCGAAACTCCACCTGCAGCTCCGGAACCGGAAAGCCGTACGCAATAAAGAACGCTCGGAACCGAGACTCGCCACCGTTTTCGGACAGCCCGTCCGCATACGACGCAATCACTTGTGCCCTGCGATACCCTCGCCTGCCCTCGCAATCGACGCGGAGGCGCTCGCACAAATCCCCACGTGATACGTCTTTCGCCCGCAGTGCAGAATCGGCAATCGCCAACCCGTAGGAGAACGGTGCTCGCAGCAAGCAATCCTCCACCGTGCGCCAAAATGACGTCACCTGCACGCCATCAACACGCTCGAGCGCGCCCGCCATCTGCGGACGCAACAACCTGCGCCCGCTGCTCAACGTCACCGAACAACCCGTCTTAACAAGAAAACGCGGCCCGAGCAGATCATTCGGCACCTCCAAACCCCACAAAAGCGCCGCGTCATAGCCCCAAAACGCCCAATCGGGATGAAATTCCGCAAGCCCTGTGATAGTCCTCAGCGCTCGCTCCGCCGGCGTCAATGCATCCCAATCATGCTGAAAACAGAACAGGTACGGCTCGGGCTCCGCAATATCGTCGGTTCCAACATGGCGTCGCAACCACATGAGCTCGGTATTGTCATGCGTTGCGAGCAGCGTACCTTGCTCGGTCGCCTCCGTGAGCCGCGCGAGCATCCTGTTCCGCGCCAACGTGTTGCGAGTCGCATGTTTGTGTTTGAGAACGGTATTAGACACTTTCATCACCACCACGTCAGACAAATGGACCATCGTCACCGTTGCCTCCGCTGACAAATGTCTTGATCTGTAACAGGAAGACAGTCTTTGAGCCTCTAGTTGTTACAGAACAAGATCTTTCGACAGCCGCCAACCTTCCGTCTCAATCTGTAACAGTTACGGGCTCAAACAGCCGCTAAACGTTACAGATTGAGACAAAGTCAGGGCTGTAGGGCGACACCAGTCACATCCCCTACTCCCACTCCTGCTCGTAGATGTTGAGCGACTTCACGTACCGCCCCTGGGCGCCCATAATGTCGCGGACCAGGCGCAAAAAGAAGCTGATGCACGAGGTGTCAAAGCCGTCCTGCAGATCCTCGGGATGCACCGCACCCGGCCCATCGACCGCCGTGTCACTCAGGCGCGCGATGTCATACAGATAGAGCTGCCCCGCCGTCAGCCAGACATCGTCGACGCAGGCGAGGCGCACCGCAATCGCACCGTCGCTCCAATGCTCCTTTTGCACGATATGCGGGTCGTAGACATCAAAGCGACGGTCGGCACGCGTATCCTTCAGCGCAACCATGCCGTTCGCAGGATCCTTGTCCAAAATGCCAAAGCGCGAGAAATACTGCGTGTCGCGTACCTGCTCGAGCCGCTTGAGCGAGGCAGGCGAAAGCGATGCCGGCGGTTCGTCAACATACAGCTCGAGCAGCGTCTTGCCATGGCGATAGGGGCGCTCGAAGAGCAGCCAATCGGTAAATGCCATGTTGTAGGCCATGATTTCGTTTTGCGAAGGCTCGGTGCAATAGCTGAGCCACGGGTCGACAATGATCTCGAACTGTTCGCGTGCCGGCTCCAAAAACTGGAACTTCCGCAGCATCCAAAAATGGGCCATGTCGGCAATATCGTTGCCGACGGCTTCGGCCAGCTGCGCTCGGTCTAAAACGTGGTCAGTCACGGCATCCTCCTCAAACTGATGAACCTCAATTTGAGCTTACGAGGAGGGCGGGCAGCCACGACCAGCGCGGGCAAAATAGGCCTCCGGCTGCAAACCAGATGCTGACCAAACACTTGACGGGATGCTTGACCGAAAATGCGCACCGCAACAAAACAGCATGTAAACATAGACGGCCAACCCGCCCTTTTGAGCCAGATACCCGCAGCCACCACAGAAACAACAGGTGACCACAGCCTAAGAAGTCGACAAATGAACACCCGTACGTCGACAAACGAGCAAATCGCTCGCAAAGAGTGTCCCCAACGACTAGACAAAAAATGACTAGTCATTGGGGACGTTCTTAAATGACTACTTTACAGCTCCAGCGCGTCGGCGACTTCGGCGGCGCAGGCCAGGGAGTCCGCCATGGCGCTCACCACGAGCGAGCTGCCGTTGCGAGCGTCACCGGCAACATACACCGGCGCGGCATCCGCGGCGACGCCCTCGCCACGCGCCGCAAGATGCGAGCCCTCGGCGGCCATCACAGGCAGCGGACGACCAGCGGTGGCAACGGGCACGCCAACGGCGTCGAACACACTGTGCTCCGGGCCCGTGAAGCCGCAGGCGATGAGCACCAGCTGCGCCGGTACCTCGTGCTCGGAGCCCGCGATGCGCTCGGGCTTTCCCGCCGACCAGTCCAGATCGACCACGCGCAGACCCGCAGCCGCACCCTTCTTGTCCAGCAGCACCTCGAGCGTATCCACGCCCCAGGCACGCATCTCGCCACCCATCGCAGCGATAGCCTCCTGCTGGCCGTAGTCGGTCTTCTTAACGTTGGGCCACTGCGGCCAGGGGTTGCTCGCCGCGCGCACATCAGGCGCCGCCGGCAAGAACTCAAACTGGCGCACGCTGCGCGCACCCTGACGTACCGCGGTGCCCACGCAGTCGTTACCGGTATCGCCGCCGCCAATGACCACGACGTCCAGGCCGCGTGCATCGATGACAGGCTCGCCGCCATCGAGCACCGAGACGGTCGCGTCAATATTCTCAGCTGCCAGTCCACGCGGGGCGCGAGCACCGGCAGCCACCACGACAGCGTCAAAGCCATTGAGCTTGGCCGCCACCGCAGGGTTCGTAACGTCAGCACCCAGCTCAAACACAATGCCCAGCTCGCGCATGAGTGCCACGCGACGCTCGACCACAGACTTCTCGAGCTTCATGTTGGGAATGCCGTACATGAGCAAACCACCCGGACGGTCATCACGCTCAAACACCGTCACGCGCGCGCCGCGACGCGCAAGTTCCCATGCAGTCACCAGGCCAGCCGGGCCAGAGCCAATCACAGCGACCGTGGGCGCATCCTCCCCTGCCGGCTCAAAGCGGCGCGGACCGCCATTTGCCCACTCATGGTCGCTGATCGCACGCTCGTTGTCATGGATCGTCGTGGGTTGGCCATCGACCGAACCCAGGTTGCACGCGGCCTCGCACAACGCCGGGCACACGCGACTCGTAAACTCGGGCATGGGCGAGGTGAGCGACAGGCGCTCGGCAGCCTCATCCCAGTGGCCGCGGTACACCAGCTCATTCCACTCGGGAATCAGGTTGTGCAGCGG
>CABQNF010000174.1 GCA_902465465.1 uncultured Collinsella sp.
ATGGCCTACCCCTTCAATTCGGTCAGGTCGTGGGAGTCGAGCGACTTGGTGTCGTTCCAGATCCTCACGACGACGGCGGACATGATGATGACGGCGAAAATGGCGTCGGTGGCGATGCCGATCTCGATGATCTCGGGGGCCGTGGGCGCGAGCAGGGCGAGCGTCACGTGGCTACCGTTCTCCATAAGGCAGTACCCGAAGATTTGCTTGAGGATGTTGCGCTGGGAGATGATGCACGTGAGGCCGACGAAGAAGTGCGCGAAGCTGATGGCGAGGGCCGGAGTAGCCACCTCAGCGGTGGGCAGGCTCAGGCGCGTGACCACCGCGAAGCAGATGGCCACCTCCAGACCGGTGAGGATGATGGTCCAGGCCGGCTTGATGGAGGAGGTCAGCGTGCTATCGGCAGGCGAACCCATCTTTTTGTAGGCACGGTTGAGAATGAACGGAACGAGGATCACCTTGGTGACGAAGGCCGACGCGGCCCACATGAGAAGCTCGGTGGCACCGGTGGTGAGGCCCAGGGTGAGCAGCACGCCCACCAGGACAACCGACTGGATCGCGTACCACTTAATGGCGGACGGGATGGTCTTCGAGACGACCACCATGGTGGAGGTCACGATCAGAAGACCGCCCAGGATATTGACTAACGAATAACCCATGTCCTACCTCCTAACCCATCCAACTAGAGGACAGAGGACCGGCGACGACGACCATGATCATGAGGACGACGAACACGAACGCCATGGCGCGCGGAAGGGGCTGGCCGGCGGCCACGGTCTCGCTCGGCTCACCGGGCAGGACCTTACCCATCCAACGCAGGAACCATGCGAAGGTGGCGACGGTCTCGACGACCATGACGCACACGAGGACGAAGATGACCGTGTTGGAAGCACCAACCGCGAAGCCACCGGAAATAATCTGGAACTTGGAGAAGAACGTGCTCATGGGGGGCACGCCGGCGATAGCGGTCGCGGCGACCGCTAAGCCCACGCCCGTGACCGGGTACTTCTTCATGAGGCCCTGGATCTTGGGCAACATACGGGTTCCCAGCGTGAAGCTGAGGGAGCCGGCGATGAGGAAGAACAGGGTCTTGGTGAACGCGTGGTTGAAGATGTGCTCGACGGCGCCGTTGAACGCCATCTGGCTTCCGAACACGGAGAGGCCCAGGCCGAAGAACACGTAGGCGAGCTGCGCGATCGTCGAGAAGGCGAGCAGGCGCTTCATATCCTTCTGGGGCAGGTACATGAGGAAGCCGAAGAGCATGGTCACGACGGCGTCGATGATGGCGACCCAACCGACGATCTCGGGGATATCGCCGGCACTCGCAAGAGCGCGGGCGAACACGCACACGCCGACCTTCACCATGGACGCGCCATGGAGGTAGGCGGAAACGGGCGTGGGGGCCTCCATTGCGGAGGGCAGCCACATGTAGAGCGGGAACTGGGCGGACTTGGCCCAAGCGGCGAACAGGATGAGCAGCAGCACGACGGTCTTCATACCGGAATCGAGCTGGGAGATCGCGCTCAGCGCGAACGTGCCGGTTCCGGCGAACAGGAAGGCCGCGCCGATGTAGAGTCCCAGAGCGCCGATATGGGTGATGATGAGCGCCTTCATACCGGCCTTCTTGGCCGTGGGCGTCATGTAGTAGCTGATGAGGCCCCAGGAGCACACGCCGGTGATCTCGAAGAAAACGAGCTGGCCGACGATGGTGGAGCTGTAGGCGAGACCGGCCATGGCGCCGATGAACGTGGAGAAGTACACGTAGAAGCGGCGACGGGGCGCGTCGGGATGCTCCTTGTTCTTATCGCTCATGTACGGGAACGAATAGATGACGACGAGCAGGCCGATAGCGACGAACGCGGGTGCGAGCAGCGTGCTCATCCGGTCGAATATGAAGCCCATGACCAAGGTCTGGCCCATACTCGCCCAGGTTACATCGACCGCGTTCATGCCGTTTCCGGCAAACGTCGCGGCCAAGCCAACGGAAGCGACCGTGGCGATGCCGCCGGCAAAGGCGCAGATCCATTTAGCGTAGGGACGCGGCAGCATGACGATGAGCAGGGAGCCCAGCATGGGGACGGCGATCGCCACCATGGCAAAGAGGGACAAGCTCGATTCGATTGACATAGTTTCTCCCTTCTCCCTACACGCCTACGACGACGAAGACGAACGCGAGGACCGCGATGCCGACGACGGCCCAGGTCTGGTTACCGAGCACCTTGAAGCGCGAACGGGAAACGGAGTTCTCGAGCACGCCGCAGACAACGAAATCGACCAGGCACTTGACAAGGAAGACGACGGCGCCCACGAGAGCGGTGACGCCGATGGTCGCGGGCTCTCCCCAGGGGATGAAGATGGAGGTGAACCAAGCGACGACCACGACCTGCTTCATGCCCATGGCGAGCTTCATCATGGCCAGGGACGGGCCGGAGAGCTCGGCGAGCGGGCCCTCCTGGAGCTCCTGCTCGGCTTCGGCCTGATCGAACGGAAGCTTGCCGAGCTCCATATAGCAGGCGGCCGCGAAGGCGACGCCGGCGAGGATGACGGCGACGACGCTCGAGACGTTGCCCGTAACGATGTGCTGACCCATGGTCGCAATGTCCGTGGAGCCGCACACGATGGCGACGGTAAACAGCGCGATGAGCATGGACGGCTCGATGAGCACGCTCATGAGGAGCTCGCGGATACCGCCGAAGCCCGCGTAGGCGTTGGAGGAATCCACGCCGGACAGCGCGAAGAAGAAGCGGGACAGCGCGAGCGCGTACATGATGGTGATGGCGTCACCAAAGACGGGCATGGGGCTCTCGAGCGTGAACATGGGCAGGCCCATGGCGAGCATGAACGACACCGCGAGGAACAGCGGCGGCATGATGCGCAGCACGAAGCTCGAGTCGGAACTCACGGACTCGGGACGCGCCATGAGCTTCGCGAGGTCCCGGTAATCCTGAAGGATGGACGGACCGCGGCGATTGTGCATCTTCGCGCGAATCACACGGGCGAGGCCGGAGAAGAAGGGCGCGACCAGCATGACCACGAGGCCCTGCGCTATCGCAAGAACGATGTTCATAATATCCTCTCCCCTCTCTAGACCATGACCACGGCGAGCACGAGGAAGACCACGAGCGCCGCGACGATGTAGCAGATGTATACGGAGTAGTTGCCGCCCTCGATCTTGGAGGCGAGGCCGGCCAGCTTATCGGCACCCTCGCTCGGTGCATCGACCAGGAAGCGGTCGGGCAGGGGCTCGACGCCCTGGGCGACACCGGTGAGCTTCTGGAACACGTGCGCGATGGACCAGCAGATCTTGGTGCATACCTCGCGCAGGGTGTAGAGCGGGCCCATGAAGAGTTCGACGTCGGACGCGAAGCTCGTGGCGACGACGG
>CABQNF010000175.1 GCA_902465465.1 uncultured Collinsella sp.
TGCGCGCTATGGGGGTTGGGGTCTTTATCTCCTGCCGTCCTTCAAATCGTCAGCTGATTCATGGGCTGGGCGATTCGGTTAAGATCAATGCGCAGATGCTCAAGGTGCATGCCTATGAGTATTCGGCGTGGGCATCGGCGTTTTCGATCAGCACATCGCTCGACTTTTATCAGCTCACGCAGGGCGTGCCCGAGCTCGTTTCGGCATTGCAGACGGGGCTGTATGGCCAGGGCGACGTCGCCCAACTGCTCGAAAACGAGATTGTCAACGTATATGGCGCGGCACTTGTCGATCTGGCTTCGCTCGACAATAATGCGCTGTTTTGCGTGGCATGCCTCATGGTTTTGATGGGCGAGGGCAATATCGCAGAACTCGAGGCTTGCGGGGTGAGGCTGTCGATGGTCGACCAGTCCTACTTTGTACGCGACTACCCGATCTTTGGCTTGGATCCCGCCGAGCGGAGTTTTACGTGTCTGGGCACGGAGGATAACGGACGCTTGCGTTTGCGTAAGTTGGTGGCCGAGGTTCGCCCCGAACTTGTTCCGAGGGCGGCCCGGATTTTGCTTAAGGCGGGCCGATGCGATGCGGCGATGGGCCTGGCGGACGCCTTTTTGGACCGTGAAGCGGTCCTTGAACTTGCTGGGCAGTATGGGGTCGATCTTGCTCTGACGGGGCACGGGGCCGATATCTGCCGAGCAGCGCTGGGCACGATCGATGCCGACGATCCGGCTCCAGAGCCAACGCCTGCCGAGGCGCTCGGCGTATATCTGGCAGCGGTCAGCGTGTCCAATACAAAGCTCGCCCGCTATATGGCATCGGTTATCGAGCGCGGGGGCGAACGGGCGGCCTGCGAAATAGACCCTGTTTCATGGAGGGTGGCCCAGACACTGACGGCTGTTTGCTATGGGGACAACGGGCTTGGGCTTCCTGCGAACCTGGCCGTGCCAGAAATCGAGACATCTCATACCGCACTCGATATGTTGTCTGCGCATATCGAGGTCAAGCGCTGCCTGACCGAGCGGGGAGATGACGGCGGCGTTCTACAGCAGCTCAAAACGAGCAAGGCCTACGATTGCGAGCTCGACATCGCGGGGATTGTTATACGGGCCGATAGCATGCTGGTGGAGCTCTTTGACGGGTCGTTTGCGGGAACCGACGAGCGCGACGACGAGATGACGGTGGTGCGGGAGGCGCTCGACGTACGTGGGCTTAAGGCGATGGCTATCTGGGTGCGCATGGTGTTGGCGGCACGGCGGCTCCTTTCCGGCTTGCCGGTAACCGACGATGCGGCGTTCAACGAGCTCGATCGTTTTGCCGTGCGCATGCGCGACAACCAGATTCAGCTGTTTGGCCTGTTGCTAGAAGGCTGGCAGTCGCTGGCGGAGGGACGGCCGGTTAATGCAAAGTTCCGTGCGGTCCAAGTGCTCAAACTTGCCGAGGAGTCGATTGCGTACATGCGCGATAACGCATTGCTGCTGGAGCGCGCGGCATATCTGCGTAACACCTCGATGGTTTCGGTTCGCGAGGAAGCGGAGCTACTCGATATAAGCCAGACGCAGGTTGGTGGAGCGGAGGCCTGGATGGTGGCGCTGCATTTGGCCTGTGCGGGCCGAGACAGCGACCTTGCGGCCTGGATGTCCATGAATCGTGCGGGGATTCTAGAGCCATCGTATCGTCTCTTTGCGCGCCTTGCCATGCATTGTCTGGGCGAGCCGGCGGGCAGGATACGCAAGAAGCTTCCCGTGCGCGAGCTGTCGCGGTACTCGCTGCGCGACGATTTGGAAGGGGAGGGCGAGCGTCTGTTCCAGGCTGGCGAAGTTGAAGCCGTTGATACCATCGACCATATCGAGATTCGCATGTTTGGTGCGTTTCGCGCCGAGCGCGACGGGTTTCCCATCACGGACAAAATGTGGCGCCGCAAGAAGGCGGCGACGCTTGCCGAGCGGCTTGCGCTGGGCATGGATGCGCTCGTCGACCGCGAGACGCTGGCCATGGAGCTGTGGCCCCATGCCGAGTTCAATAGCGCCCGCAACAACCTGTACTCGACGATATCGCGCTTGCGGTCGGCTTTGGGACCGACGCCGGATGGCAAGTCGTGTGTGCTCATCCAAAATGAATGCATCGGACTCAACGGCGACTACGTCAAGACCGATGTACGGCTGTTTGACCAGATAAGCCGCGAGGTTTTGGGAAATCGCACGGGTGCGCGCGGACCCCATTTAGTTGAGCTGTGCCTTAAGATTGAGCAGCTTTATGCCGGACCGCTGTATGTTCCCAATGGCTGTAATCCCACCTACTTTTTGCGCATGCGGCGCATTATGCAGTCAAAGTACATCGATTGCATGATTAAGGGAGCAAATGCCGCTCTAGAAGAAAACGATCTGCAGTCGGCGATTTGGCTGGCGGAGTCGGGGCTTCGACAGGAAACGGCGCGTGAGGATATGGTGCGCTGCGCCATGCGCGTCTACAGTGCGGCGGGGCGGCGGCGCGATATCGTCGAGCTGTACAGCGGGCATATGCACCACCTGAGGGAGCAGGTCAATGGCGTGCCCGAGCCCGAGACGCGGCGTCTATACGAGCGCTTGGTGGAGGGGCGGCTCAATCGCGTGCTGGTCGAGCGATAAAAAACGGGCGCCCGAAGTACTTGGGCACCCGTAAGCTTGCTATGTGTTGGCTCGCCGGATTATTGGCTCTTAGACGAGCTTGATCTTCTCGATGTCCTTGCGCGAGGACTCGCGATACAGTGAAAACTTGCGGCCGATGACCTGGACGACCTCGGCGTGGCAACGCTCAGCGAGCTCTTCGGCGGCCTCGCGGGCGGAAAGACTGGAGCCATCGAGCACGGAGCACTTAACGAGCTCGTGCTTCTCCAGGTAGGCGACCGTCTGCTCGACGGTGCCCTCGTTGACATCGGACTTGCCGATGATGATGGCGGGGTTGAGGTGATGGGCCATGCTGCGAAGCTGCTTGACCTGGGCTCCTGTCAGTGCCATGGGTTCTCGCTTTCTATGTATGGGGCGCCCCGCGACGGGGCCTTAATCTACGTGAGCTGTCCCACGATAGCGCAGGAACGGCGCGGTGTGGAGCGCGTTTGCCCAGTTCGCAAAGAATGCGGATGCCGAGCGAGTGGGCGGTGCGGGCTGCGAACAGGCTATGAGCTGGGCGCAGAGACCGGCTCCCATGCAATAAACGCCCAACGGACCTTACGGACGTGGTCGAGCATATAGCGCCCCTGCGGCACGCCCTTGGAGCCCGGCTCACCGGCATGGGGGTTCTCGATCATGTGCTGGGCGATGTAATCGCGCAGGCGGTCGATCTTATCCTCGTTGCCATGCTCGAGCATACGAGAAAAGTCCGCCACGCCCGC
>CABQNF010000176.1 GCA_902465465.1 uncultured Collinsella sp.
GTCCACGTGGGCGCCCAGGATGTTAAAGCCCTGCTCGAGCGGGGCGGTGCCCAGGTTGACGAGCATGAGGTCCTTGCCGTGATTGGCGGCGTACACCTTGTCGCCTGCCTTGAGCTCGCGGCCTTCGGCGATCACGGTCTCCAGGTCGACGTATCCCGCCTCCTCGGCCATCTTGATGCCGGCCTTGACGCACAGGCGCTCGGTCTTGTTCTCGCTCAAAAACTGCTTATAGCCGCGGCAAAGCTCCTCGAGCTCCTCGACTTGCTGTGGCGTGTACTTTTTCCATGCGCAGGGACGCTCCATGACGCAGGCTCCTTTCGGATCGATCGTGCTGGTTGATCGTATCACGCGCGGGCTCACGGTGGCGGGGGAGCTTGATGTGAGGTGGCCGCGGGGCGGGGAGCGTGTAAACTGGAGTGAGCAAACCGTGCCCAGCCCAAAGCGAGGTATTCAATATGTCTGACAAGCGCCGCACCTTTGCCGTTATCGACGGCAACTCGCTCATGCACCGCGCCTTCCACGCCGTGCCGCCGACCATGAACGCGCCGGACGGTCGCCCCACCAACGCGATCTTTGGCTTTCTGAACATGTTTCTCAAGATGATCGACGCCTTTAACCCCGACGGCGTTGTTGTGGCGTTTGATAAGGGCAAGCCGCGCGTGCGCATGGAGATGCTGCCGCAGTATAAGGCGCAGCGCCCGCCCATGGACCCCGATCTGCACGCGCAGTTCCCTATGATTAAGGAGCTGCTCGGTGCGCTCAACGTGCCGATTCTGCAGTCCGAGGGCTGGGAAGGCGATGACATCCTGGGTACTATGGCGCGCCTGGGCGAGCAGGCCGGCTGTGACATGCTGCTGGTGACCGGTGATCGCGACATGTATCAGCTTGTTACCGAGCACGTCAACGTGGTCTCGACCCGTAAGGGCCTGTCCGACGTGGCGATTATGACGCCCGAGAGCGTGGATGACCTGTATCACGGCATTACGCCGGCGCTCGTGCCCGACTTTTATAGTCTGAAGGGCGACACGTCCGACAACATCCCCGGCGTGCCGGGCATCGGTCCCAAAAAGGCGAGTGCGCTTATTGCGCAGTACGGTAGCCTGGACGAGGTCATCGCACATGCCGACGAGGTCAAGGGCAAGATGGGCGAGAACCTGCGTGCACACATCGACGATGCGCTGCTGAGCCGCAAGGTCGCAACCATTCGCACCGATGCGCCCGTCGAGCTCGATTTTGAGGCGACGTCCTTCCCGGCGTTTTCTGCCGATGAGGTTTCCGCGGCACTGGGTACGCTCGGCATTACCGCCATGCAGAACCGTTTCTTGGCGCTGATCGGTGACGAGGGCGGGGCTGCTGCCTCCAGTGTGTTTGAGATACCTGCGATGGTTCGCGCAGCCGCCGGCGATGCCGACGCGCTTGGTGCCGTTGCGGCTGAGGTCTCCCGCGCGATTGATGCCGGCGAGTGGGTCGCCGCCGTGGTGGACGACGACAAGGAAGAGGGCGCGCTCTTTGGACTGACGCGCACGCTGTGGTTGGCGACGTCCAAGGGCCTGTTCGCGCTCGAGGAGGGCGACAGCTGTGCGGCGGCTGAGGTTGAGGGCTTCAACTTCGTCCACGGCGTTATTGCCGGCGTGCTCGCGCGTCTGTTTATGGAGGGTCGCGTGGCGAGCCCGGATATGAAGGCGCTGTTGCACGAGCTTTCGCCCATCGATTCTTCTGAGCCCGAGCTCATGGATCCGCTCGCTGCCGATTCCACGCGTATCTTCGATACCGTTGTCGCTGCCTATCTGCTGGATTCCGATCGCTCCGAGTTCGATGAGGCATATCTGGCCGATACGTATCTGCAGATGGCGCTGCCTGCGGCGCGCGGTGCAGAGGATGCCGGCGAGGACGCTCCGGCTCCTGCCGCCCGCACGGCGGCCTTAACGCTGGCACTGGTCGCACCGCTGCGCGACCGCATGGCCCGTGAGAACGCCGCCAACGTGTTCGACGGCATCGAGATGCCGCTTGTGCCGGTGCTTGCCAAGATGGAGCGCGCGGGCATGCTCGTAGACCCCGACCGTCTGCATAGTCTGTCCGAGGGCCTGGCGACTCAGATTGCCGAGGTCGAGCGCAGCATTCGTGACCTGGCGGGTGACGAGACCTTTAATATTGGCAGTCCCATGCAGCTGTCGCATGTGCTCTTTGATGTGATGGGGCTTCCGACCAAGGGTCTCAAGAAGACTAAGCGCGGCTATTATTCGACCAACGCCAAGGTGCTGAGCGACCTTGCCCGCGACCACGAGATTGTTCGTTTGATCTTAGACTGGCGTGAGAAGTCCAAGATCAAGTCCACCTATCTGGACACGCTGGGCCCGCTGCGCCGTGGTGACGGTCGCGTGCACACCACGTACAACCAGACCATCACGGCAACGGGGCGTCTGTCCTCGAGCGACCCGAACCTGCAGAACATCCCGACGCGCTCGGAGCTGGGTCGTACCGTCAAGACGGCGTTTTCGGCAGGCGAGGGAAGCGTCTTTTTGGCGGTGGACTACTCGCAGATCGAGCTGCGTCTGCTGGCGCATCTCTCGGGTGACGAGCACTTGGTGCGCGCCTTTAACGAGGGCGAGGACTTCCACGCCGAGACGGCGGCGCGCGTATTTGGTGTGCCGGTGTCCGAGGTAACGCCCGACTTGCGCAGTCGCGCCAAGGCCGTGAACTTTGGCATCGTGTATGGTCAGCAGGCCTACGGCCTGTCGCAGTCGCTGCATATCTCGATGGCCGAGGCACGCGACATGATCGACCGCTACTACGAGGCCTACCCGGGCGTGCGCACGTTCCTCGACAACGTGGTGGCACGCGCCAAGCAGACGGGCTACGCCGAGACCATGTATGGCCGCCGTCGTCATATTCCGGAGCTCAAGGCCAAAAACCCGCAACTCCGCGGTTTTGGCGAGCGCACGGCCATGAACCACCCCATGCAGGGCACCGCCGCCGACATCATCAAGATCGCCATGGCCCGCGTAAGCCGCCGCCTGGAAGAAGAAGGCTTTGCCGCCCATATGATTCTGCAGGTGCACGACGAACTGGACTTTGAGTGCCCCACCGATGAAGTCGAGCGCCTGACCACCATGGTCCGCGACGTCATGGAACACGTAGTAGACCTCCGCGTCCCCCTAATCGCCGAAGCCAGCACCGGCATAACCTGGGCCGACGCCAAATAAAGACGTATCAACAACCCCAAAGTAACCAAAAGCAGAAGGGGCCTCCTGCCAACAAGGAGGCCCCTTCATTCCAAAAAATCAGCCAAGTATCTAGACGCCAAGACGCCATCTAGGCGGCAAGCAAGTAAACCTAGGACCTGGCCG
>CABQNF010000177.1 GCA_902465465.1 uncultured Collinsella sp.
GCGTGACGTAGACCGTGGAACCCTCGAGGTCTTTGAGCGAGCCGCGGTAGTTGAGCACGGCGTTTGCCTCGGCATGCACCACGTAGTTGTGCTTATCCTGCAACGGGTCGTCGCTCGTGCCCCACGGGAAAAAGTCGTCGTTGAGCGCCGAGGGCGTACCGTTGTAGCCCACCGAAAGGATGCGGTGGTTGGTGTTGGCGATGCACGCGCCCACCTGCGTGTTGGGGTCCTTGCTGCGGCGCTGCGCGGCAATGGCCACGCTCATAAAGAACTCGTCCCAGCTAATGACGTCGCGGCGCTTGCCCGACGCGGTTTGATGAAGATCGTCCGACATGGCAGACACCTCCGAAATCGCAATAGTTTGACCTATTGTAGCAGGTGGAAGGTGGAGACGTTTTTGTCTCACCGCCCCCATCGCTACGCGCGGCGAGGCTTTTGGTTGATGTGGTAGAGCTCGGCGAGACCCCGCAGCGTCAGCGCATCGTCGACCGTCAGGCTATGGCCGACCAGCGCCGCAAGTGCCTCGGCATCGTCGCCGGTAATGACGATGGGCACATCGCCCTCCCCCGTGGCCTTGGTCGCACGCATCTCGGCAAGCACCATGTCGAGCATGCCGTCGATGCGGGCCACCTCGCCCAGAACCACGCCCGATCGCATGGCCTCGCGCGTGTTGCGGCCGATGACGTGTGTCGGCGCCGAGGGCTCAACCTGAGGCAGGCGCGCTGCTGCCGCCGAAAGTGAGCGGGCGCCGAGCGCCAGCCCCGGCGCGATAACGCCGCCGACAAAGGTACCGTGCGCGTCGATGACCTCGATATTGGTCGTCGTGCCCAGGTCGATCACAATACACGGCGAGCCGTAGACGGCGCGGGCCGCCACGGCATCGGCGATGCGGTCGGGGCCGATCTCGGCCGGGTCATCGTAGTGTACGGGCATGCCGGTCTTAAGTCCCGGCCCCACCGTGAGCACGCGCCCCGTGCAGGTGCGGGAAAGCGCCGCCTTCCACGGGCGCTCAAGCGCCGGGACCACGCAGCTCAGCACAGCCGCGGCGGGTACGAGCACCCCGGGCACACCCGCATCGGCGGCGAGCGCGCCCATGACCTGCACGAGACGCATGCGCGCCTCGTCTGCTGTGATGCTCGACGGCGTGGTGATCTCGCACGTCGCAAGCGGACATTCCTGCGCCGCGGCCGAATCCTCGGCAAACAGGCCAAAGCGAATGAACGTGTTGCCCACGTCGACCGTCAATATATATGCGCACCCATTAAGCATCGTCGGCGCTCCTTTCGTCTGCCCAGCAGTATATCGCCTACCCGAACCAGCCATCCCAGGTAGTCATTTTGGGATGGGGCTATTTTAGCTACCCCAATATGTCGGTTGATATTTGCCCCAATCCCAGATAATTCGTCGACTGTCAAAGGGTAGCTAAAATAGCCCCATCCCAAAATGACTAGCTTGCGGCTATACTGGTGCGCGGTCGTTTGCGAGCTCACGCGGCGGCCCTTGGTAACCCGACTTCCCGCGCCGTATCCGTAACGGCGCTCCCGGGGGAAGCGGATATACGCAAAGGAGTTCTATATGAGCAATCCCTCGAACCGTGCTTCGATGCGCGGGCAACTCACGCTGCGCGGCGTCGTCATCGGCGTCCTTGGCTGCGTGATCATCACGGCAAGCTCGGCCTATACCGCCCTCAAGATGGGCGCCCTCCCCTGGCCGATCATTTTCGCTGCCGTCATTTCGCTGTTCTTCCTGAAGCTCATGGGCAACGCCAGTCTCAACGAGGCCAACGTCACCCACACCATCATGTCCGCGGGCGCCATGGTCGCCGGCGGTTTGGCGTTTACCATCCCGGGCGCCTGGATGCTGGGCTATGCCGACCAGATCAGCTGGCTCGACATGTTTATCGTGGCGCTCGCCGGCACCGTCTTGGGCCTTCTGGCGACAGCGCTCATCCACCGTCACTTTATCGTGGACGCCGCGCTGGAGTTCCCCACCGGCAACGCCGCAGCTCAGACCCTGCGCGCGACCGAGGCCGGCGGCAAGACCGGCAAGCAGCTCTTTGGCTCCATGGCCATCGCAGGCATCTACAGCGTGCTTCGCGACGCTCTGGGCGTGGTGCCCAGCATGCTGTGCACGCTCAATATCCCCGGTGTGACCTTTGCCATCTACAACTCGCCCATGTTGCTGTCCATCGGCTTTTTGGTGGGCTTCGCCCCCGTCGCGTTCTGGTTTGCCGGCGCGCTGCTGGGCAACTTTGGCATCATCGTCGGCGGTACCGCTGCCGGTCTGTTCGACGTCGTAACCGCGCAGGGCATCGTCAAGTCCCTCGGCATGGGCCTTATGATGGGCTTTGGCGTCGCAGTCGTCCTCAAGGACATCCTGCCGCAGGTCGCCGGTATCGTCCGGGGCCTCGCCGCCGACAGCTCCACCGACACCGACGAGCAGTCGCTCATCTCGGGCTCCCTTAAGCTCGACGCCGGCATCATCGGCCTGGGCACCGCAGCCATCGCTGTGATCGTTGCCATCGCGCTCGACCTTGGTCCCGTCCCGGCCGTCATCGTCACGCTGTTCACCTTTGTCACCACCATCATGAGCGCCCAGAGCTGCGGTCAGACGGGTATCGACCCCATGGAGATCTTTGGCCTTATCGTCATGCTCATCGTGGCTGCCTTCGCACAGCTCGCGCAGGTCAAACTGTTCTTTATCGCCGGCATCGTGGCCGTGGCGTGCGGCCTTGCGGGCGACGTCATGAACGACTTTAAGGCCGGCGCCGTGCTGGGCACCAATCCGCGCGCACAGTGGGTCGGCCAGGCCATCGGCGGCATCGTGGGCGCCCTGGTCGCCGCCGCCGTCATGGTCGCGCTCGTCACCGCCTATGGTCCGGACGCCTTCGGCCCCGACAAGAGCTTCGTTGCCGCGCAGGCAAGCGTGGTCGCCACCATGGTCTCGGGCATCCCGAGCGTGCCGTGGTTCGCAGGCGGCTTTATCGCCGGCATCGTCATGTACTGGCTCGGCATTCCGGCCATGATGATCGGCCTGGGCGTGTACCTGCCGTTCTATATGTCGCTCACGGCTTTCCTGGGCTCCTGCGTTAAGCTCGTCTACGACAAGTGGGCCGCTCACCGCGACGCCGAGGCCGGTCTTTCGGACGAAGAGAAGGCCGCCAAGGACGCCGCCTTCCAGGAGCAGGGCCTGGTTGTCGCCAGCGGCCTGCTGGGCGGCGAGTCTATCGTCGGCGTTATCCTGGCGTTTGTCTCTGTTGGCCTGAGCCTGCTGGGCTAAACCCAATAACAACGCACCCGTGCAGAGCGCGGGG
>CABQNF010000178.1 GCA_902465465.1 uncultured Collinsella sp.
CGCCAATGCCGATTCCATCGATTACTACGACGTGGAGAACGACTGCCGCAACTCCGCCGTGCCCATGCTCGACCTCAAGGGCATCAACGCCCGCATCGAGCCGGGCGCGATCATCCGTGACCGCGTCGAGATCGGCGATCGCGCCGTCATCATGATGGGCGCCATCATCAACATCGGCTCCGTCATTGGCGAAGGCTCCATGATTGATATGGGCGCCGTCCTGGGCGGCCGGGCAACCGTGGGCAAGAACTGCCACATCGGCGCCGGCACCGTGCTGGCAGGCGTTGTGGAGCCCGCCAGCGCCACGCCCGTCATCATCGAGGACGACGTTATGATCGGCGCCAACGCCGTGGTCCTGGAGGGCGTGCACGTGGGCAAGGGCGCTGTCGTTGCCGCCGGCGCTGTGTGCGTCGAGGACGTCCCCGCCGGTGCCGTCGTGGCCGGTGTCCCCGCCCGCGTCATCAAGATGCGCGACGAGAAGACCGACAGCAAGACCGGTCTGGAAGAGGGCTTACGTCAACTTTAATAGTTACGCGGTTTTGACAAACCGCGTTTTCGCTGACGCAAGCTCAACCCGCAACGTAATTCAGCCCCAAACAAAAAAGGCCGAAGCCCCAAGGAGCTTCGGCCTTTACTTTCTCGCTGTAGACGTAACGCAACTTATCGATTCTCAATACTTCCGATGTTTTTGAGTTCGATGGAGATGAGGCCGTTGGGCTCATTGACGAACTCGATGTACTCGGAGTTCGAACCCATCTCGGCCGGGAAGCTGATTTCGATACCCGTGT
This sequence comes from uncultured Collinsella sp., assembly GCA_902465465.1. Classification (GTDB taxonomy): domain Bacteria; phylum Actinomycetota; class Coriobacteriia; order Coriobacteriales; family Coriobacteriaceae; genus Collinsella. The sequence goes on from CABQNF010000178.1 coordinate 789, forward strand.
CGGTACGGATCTTGTGATTGCGCACGGCCGCACGCTCGACCTGCTTGCGCTCCACGGGAACGCGCTCGGGAACCTTCTCCTCGGTCAGTGCTGCGCGCACGCTTTCCTTGATGACCGGCTCGTCCTCAAAGACCTCATCGACGATATCCCAAGGCGGCAGCTCCTCGTCATCCTCGACCTTCTCGGCAACGGCAGCCTTAACCTTAGCGAGCGCTACGGCCGTATTGGCACCGTGCTCCTCAGCTACTTCCTCGACCACACGCGTAACGGTGTCGATAACTTCCTTGCCCGATACGCCCGTATCGCACTGCAACAGACCGTCGGGAATGAGCATACGGTCCTCGCCGGCAATCTTGCGTTTCTTGTCCACATAGCCGATCTCCATGGTGCTCGCGCGCACGATGGCATAGCTCGGCACCTTTTGCGAAGGGTTCGGCAGAATGGCGTAGTGACGCGCGATGTCGTTGCGTACCTCGCCCTCCTCGCGGCCCACCTCGTGCATAAAGGCCTGTTTGGAGCCCAGCAGCATCACGGCAAACCAGCGGGCATCCTCGTCGTCGTCAAAGTCGGCCACGAGCACATCGGTGGACTCGGCTTTTTCGGCCTTGGTAAGCTCGGAGGAAATGAACTCCGCAATCTGCTGAGACAGATCCACGAACTCACGCTCACCAAAGAAATAGCCCTTGAGCTCGCCGCCGAATGCGGAGTTCTCGGCAAACGTGGCACGCTTGTTATCAGCCGAGGTACGAGCGCGCCGCAGGTGCGTGGTTACGAAATTACGCACGGTGCGGCTCTCGATATCGAGCTCGCGCTGGCTCATAACGTTGACGGCAGAGTCAAAGTCCAGGATATGCAGAATCGCGTGATTGATTTTCATATACGGCATTCCGTTCTAGATCGATTTCGGCACGAACCAGTATAGCGGTCGACCCCGCCCCAGGCGCATCGAAGATTGGTGCATCGGGGACAGGCTGCTTTGCACCAATGGTTAGCGCAGGAGCTCGGACTGCCAAGCCTCGAGCTGTTCTGCCAAGCTCTTGCCGGCAGCGGGCATGTCGATCTGGGGACGTTTGGGCAGAAGCGCACACTTAAGAATCGCAACGATGGTCTGCGAGACAAAGCGTCGTGTATCCTCGTCAAAGCCTTGCGCAGCCTGGAGCATCACGGGCAGGCTCTCGCGCAGATTCCCAGCGATATCCGCAAACCGCTCAGCACCCGTAGCCTCAAACACGGAGAACAACGCATCTACAAAACGCTCGCGTTCGCTAGGCGACACTGCAAGCAGCATCTCACGAATGGAACCATCAACGTATCGAGCGCCGGCGGACAGACGCTCGCAGTACACGAAGTCGTGGCCATCAACCACCCAGCTAAAGGGATTGTGCTGCAGCAGGCTGAACTCGGTGCTCTCAACGATGGCATAGTCCTCCTGCGTCTCGAACATCATGCCAAAGATCGACGATCGAGGTAGCGTCTTGTCGATTCGACCGGAAAGATCGGCAAAGGCGTCGCCGTTCAGAAACTCCTCGACGAAGCCCGGGCCATCATGGGAATATGCCCGTTCGATTCGCTCACGGGCGACATCGGAGCACATCGCCGCACCGTACACCGCAAGGTTTCCACCCTTGGAATGACCTCCGCACAAAAGCTGTCCGTCAATCGCATCCGCCGCCTCGTCCACATAACGCACCGCGGATTCCTGGGCCGGCACAGGACACCGGAACGCCATGTTAAAGTCCTCTTTCCAGCCCACAATCGTGCTGTCGGTCCCCCGGAAGGAAAGATAACTAAACCCCGCCGGAAACCGGAACGCCATGGCTGCAAACTGCTCTGTCGCCACCACATCGCTCACGGCACGATAGCCGCAAACGTGCACGCCACGGTAGCGAGGGCTTGCTGCCACGGCCTCCAACAAGGCCCTGCTCCCCTCTGGGTCCCACAAGTCGTCAATCATGTCCCGGTAGCACTCGGCACGCAGCAGCTCGCGTACGTCTAGGCCCTGCCAGTTCGTCAGCTCCGCCATATCACCCGGCAAACGCAAATAGGACAACCACGCAAAGACCAGGCTATCCACCGCGCAGAACGGCCGCTCCTCAAACGAATCAAACGCCGTCTGGGCATAGGTCAAAAAATTAGGCGAATCCGACATGGCCCTCCCATCAACTATGGTGCATTGGGGTCAGGTTACTTTGCACCAAAAAGGCGCCCGGGCCGTGTGGACCCGGACGCCTTCATTGTAGCTTTTCGCTCTAGCGAGCTTGATTTAGCAGGAGAAGTCGACGCTGTCGATGATGTCCTTGAGGGCCTTGGCGGAGGCGGTAAGCTCATGCTGCTCGTCATCGTTCAGCGGCACGGGGACGCGGCAGACGACGCCGTCGCGGCCAACGACCGTCGGCATGGAGATGGCAAGATCGGACAGGCCATACTCGCCCACCATGAGCGAGGAAACGGGCAGAACGGTCTGCTCATCGCGCATGACGGCAGTGCAGATGCGCTTAACGGCC
>CABQNF010000179.1 GCA_902465465.1 uncultured Collinsella sp.
TTAAGGTCGAGGCTATCGCGCTTGACGATAAGGACGTGGCATCTCTGGCTACCGCGATGCAGCAGCGCATCGAGGAAGCTTGCGACACCATGCTCGGCACGCCGGGTACGACCACGCGCGTCCGTTTTTTGCCGTCCAAGACTACCGTCCAGACCGTGGAGGTTTCCGGTGAGTGATACCAATCAAGATAAGACCGCTCGTACGCCGCGCCTGACGATTGACCAGAGCGCCACACCGGCGAGCGAACCTGTTGATTCCAAAGCAGAGGCAACCGAGTTACAAGACGCGGCAGCCGCGGATTTTGACGAGGCTATGGGTCTCATCAAGGGTACGGGCGCTGCCATCTGGAGCTATGCTGTGCGTCATCCCAACACCACGCTCGGTGCCGTCGCTGGCTTTATCCTTGCCGTGTTGGTGCTCACGCTCGGCCTGTGGGACACGCTCGTCATTGCATTCTTCGTGCTGATCGGCGCCGTGATCGGCCAAATTCGCGACGGCGAAAACGGGATCGTCAACTTCTTCGGCCGTTTGTTTAGCGGCCGCTAATATGTATTCGACTGTCGCATCCGCGGCAGGCATAAGGAGGAACCATGGCTTTTAATACGAAGGTCGATGTGGCCGATACCGAGCTCGAGGAGAATGAGGCGGCCGTCGCCGAAGCCGAGGATGTGACGCTCGAGGATGAGGCGCTCGTCGAGGCCGAGTCCGCCGATGACGCGGACGAGGATGATGAGGAAACAGACGAGTCCGAGGACTCGCTGACCTATTCCAACGGTGTGATCGAGAAGATCGTCGCCATGGCCACCCGCGAGGTGCCGCACGTCCTGGGCATGAAGGGTAACCTTATGCACTTTGTGCAGGAGCAGTTTGGTGCCGAGAACCTGACCAAGGGCGTGACGGTCGAGGTCACTGATGACAACCGCGTGGTCGTCAACATTTCCGTCATTATCGAGTACGGCGCCTACGCGCCCGCGATCTTCGACGATGTCAAGGCACGTGTCACCGAGCGCCTTGCCGCGATGACCGGCCTTGAGGTGGCGGGCGTCAACCTGCGTATCGAGGACGTCATCACCCCCGAGGAGTACGAGCACCGCACCAACCAGCACGAGTAACCTACCAAATTGGATGTTTATTTTGGCAGGTTTATCTGCGAAAACGTTAAACGGCCGGTCGCACGGATGTATGTGCGGCCGGCCGTTATTTGTTTGCCCCCCGATGTGAGCATACCGCTCGTCTAACTAGGGGTTGCAATCGTCGCGTTCCGCGTTACCCTAATGGGCGCATTGTTTCCAAATTGTTAACGAGGGGTTGCCGTAATGGCTGACGAGCACGAAACAGAAAGCCAGGCATGGGCGATTGAGGCCGCCGCGGCAGAGGCGGCATCGCGTGCTGCCGAGGAGCTACATCGTCCTCCCGTGGTGCCGATGGAGCGCGTGGTCGATCGCACCGATATCGAGCGCGGCGAGCGTGCCGGCCAAAAGCGCAGCCAGGAGCCGGGCTTCCCGCGCTTTTTCGCCGAGCTCAATCTGGGCCTGATTCTTACGGCCTTTGCCATCGTTGCGTTTAAAACCCCTAATCACTTTGCTTTTGGCGGCACCTCGGGCGTGTCGGTCATTCTGTCCACGCTGTTCCCGACCCTGCCCGTCGGCGTCTTTATGTGGATTATCAACGCGGTTCTCGTCGTTTTGGGCTTTATCTTTTTGGAGCGCAAGGCAATCCTGTGGAGCGTCTTCGCCTCGTTTGCACTGTCCGCCTATGTTTCGCTGTTTGAGCTCTTTATCCCGACCGATATCTCGATGACGGGCGATATGTGGCTTGACCTGTGCTTTGCCGTGATTCTGCCGGCGCTCGGCAGCGCCATCGTCTTTGATATCGGCGCCTCGACGGGCGGCACGGATATCCTCGCTATGATCCTCAAGCGCCGCACCACGCTCGAGATTGGCCGCGCACTGCTGTTGGTCGATATCGGTATCGTGACCATCGCGGCTTTCCTGTATGGCCCGCGCGTCGGCCTGTACTGTGTGCTCGGTCTGTTTGCCAAGACGCTTGTGGTCGACAAGGCTATCGAGAGCATTCACCTTCGTAAGGTCTGCACGATCATTTGCTCCGAGCCCCTTAAGGTCGAGGAGTTTATCGTCAAGCATCTCAACCGCACGGCAACGATCAGCCGTGGCTACGGCGCCTTCTCGGGCAAGTGCGTCACGGTGATTATGAGCGTGCTGAGCCGTCGCGAGGCAGTGCAACTGCGCCGCTATGCGCGCGAGGTCGATCCGGGTGCCTTTATTACGATTGTCGACAGCTCCGAGATCGTCGGCAAGGGTTTCCGCGGAACGAACTAACGCGGACGCACTCATCAAACAATCCAAAAGCGCCTCACGCGTTGCAAATACGTCATCTAAGAGTATTTGTCCCCACATTGGGCGATAATGATGCCAAAGACATCGTTTGCGATCCAGGTGATTCGCTCAAGATACGAAGGGATGATTTCGATGTTTTGTTCTCAGTGTGGCGCCCCTATGGGCGATAACGACAAGTTCTGCGGTGTGTGCGGCGCTCCTAATGCCGGTGCTGCAGCTTCCGCGCCTCAGGGTCAGCCTCAGCCTCAGCAGTTTGTCCCTCAACCTGCCATGAACGTACCCAAGGGCTGCACGGCTCAGGCGTTTGAGGATATGACCAAGACTCCGGGCGTGCTGCAGCGCGTGTGCCAGATTGCCTTTTTGCCGGCGCTTATCTGTGTCGTGTCGGTACTCGTTCTGTTCATCCCCGTTATCGGCGGTATTGCGGCTGCCATCGGCTTTTTGGCCGCCTACGTGGCGAGCGTGTGCGGTTCCGGCTTTGGCATCGAGTGGGGTCGCGACCTGTCGCTTAAGATTGATGACGGTATGGATCGTCCGTTGATGCGTTCTACATCGTTTGGCCTTGGAGTCTTTTCGAGCGTTATCTCGGTCGTGCTCGAGGTTATCGCTGCCATTCCCGTTATCGGTGTAGTGCTTTCGCTGGTGGAGAGCGTGGTAATTGGCGCCGCGGGCTCGTATTCGTATTACGGCTCTTATGCGCTCGAGGCTGCGCTGTTTGGCTCGCTTGGCCTGCTTGTCCTGGCGCTAATTGCCTCGGCGATTCTGGGTGTCTTCTTTAAGATGTTCGCCGACATCGCCGTGATGCACTTTGCGGTGACCGGGCGTGTCGAGAGCGCGTTTTCGCTCGATAAGGTCTGGGCGGCGTTTAAGCACAACAAGACCAAGCTGTTCTGTGCTTCGTTCCT
>CABQNF010000180.1 GCA_902465465.1 uncultured Collinsella sp.
CGAAGACGGGTGGGCGAGGTATTGCGGTCCGGATGGACGTTCGGTTTGACTAGATGAACATCATGAACAGCTTGGCCATGACAAAGCTGATAAGTCCGCAGGCGGGGAAGGTGAAGAACCAGGTGAACATCATGTCCTTGACGACACCGAAGTTGATCGCCGAGAGGCGCTTGACGGCACCGACACCCATAATGGCGCAGGTCTTGATGTGCGTGGAGGACACGGGGATGCCGGTGAGCGTGGCAAGCAGCAGGTTTGCGGCGCCCGCCAGGTCGGCGGAGAAGCCCTGGTACTTTTCGAGCTTGACCATGCTCTGGCCGACAGACTTGATGATGCGCTCACCGCCCACGCTGGTGCCGATGCCCATGGTGGCCGAGCACAGCAGCATGATCCAGATGGGGATGCCGGCGTCGCCGACGCTCGTCTGTCCGCTGGCAAAGGCGACACCTAAAAAGAGCACGCCGATAAACTTTTGTCCATCTTGCGCGCCGTGCATAAAGCTCATGGCCGCGGCACTTGCGATCTGAGCATATTTAAAGAAGACATTGGCACGTCGCCTGTTGGCGGCGGCGAAAAGAATCGAGACGAGCTTGCACAGGACCCAGCCCATGATAAAGCCCAGGCCGATGGAGAGCGCCAGGCCGTAGATGACCTTCATCCACTCGTGGACGTTGACGCTGCTCGCGCCGCCGAGGGCGATAGCGGCACCGGTCAGGCCGGCGATAAGGCTGTGGCTTTGCGAGGTGGGGATGCCAAAACGCGACGCTGTGGCGCCGTAGACGACGATGGAGAACAGCGCCGCGCAGAGGCACGCGAGCGCCATGGTGCTGTTTCCGCCAAAGTCGACGATATGTGAGATGGTGTTGGCGACGCTCGCGTTAAAGTGCGTCATGATGAGCACGCCGAGGAAGTTGAATGCGGCGCTCATGAGAATGGCGGCGCGGGCGGGCATGCAGCGCGTGGTGACACAGGTCGCGATGGCGTTGGGCGCGTCGGTCCATCCGTTGACGAAGATAGCGCCGAGCGCGAGGATCACGGTGACGGCAAGGACTGGGTTCGACACAATTTGGCCGAGGAAGGCTGAGAACGTTACGTCCATATATGGGCTTTCTCGAAGTTTGCAGGCACGTTACAAAAACATGATAAATCGTATCACCTCCTGCGGGTTTCTTTACCGAGTTCTGATGGGAGAAGTGAATTTTTTGGCACTAACATTGAATATTTGCCCTGTTGACCGCGGGTGTTCTTTTTGCTAGCACGCCATGAGGACACGTGCGCGCCCCAACATCCCAAAACCACAGCCTGTTCGCTTTACAATATGCAAACATGCGTTCGATAATAGGAGGCATGGAATATCGACAGACAGATGGTAAAACTCGACGCGTGCACAAGCAGTATGTGGACGTCGTGGCCCGCATCCTCGCGGGCGGACAAGTCGTGCCGGTTACCGTCTGCTGGGTCGACGGTCGCTGTTTTACGATCGACGAGATTGTCTCATCCACTGGGTTTGGCCTGACGGTTCACGGCATCCGTACGGCAACCTATAAGGTGCGTTTTGGCGGGCACGCGACCGAGTTGTATCTGGAGGACCAGACGCGCGAGCGGGCAGACGGCTCGCAGGCACACGTGATGCGTTGGTGGGTCTGGGCCTTTGATCGTACGCTTGAGGGCGAGCGCCGTAGGTAAGGACGTGCGGCATTCGGGTACAATGGCAGGAATCTTGTCACCTACGGCGCTGTCGTGCGCTTTTTGAAAGGACGAAGTATGAACGATATCCAGGGCTATCAGAACGGCCCCATCGAGACCGGTGCAAGCCGTGCCAAGGAGATGTCGCCGCGCGCGTACAACCTCACCATGTCTGCCCTGATCTTCTTGGGCTTTTGCGCCATGGGCGCCGGCGCCTACTTTACGAGCACCATGTCGTTTGCGCGCATGATGATGAGCGGCGCAGCCTTGCCGCTGGTCTTTGGCTCGTTTATTTTGACCATCGTCGGCATGGTCATGATGTCGGCCGCCGCCAGCAAGCAGTCCGTGGGTCTGTCCCTTGTGGGCTACGTAATCTTTGCGAGTACCTTTGGCCTGACCGCGTCGTTTGGCCTTGCCAATTACGACCTGCCCACCATCAACACTGCCTTTATCGCCACGGCCGCCATCACCTTTGTCTTTGGTGCGCTGGGCGTGACCTTCCCCAAGTTCTTCCAGCGTGTGTACGGCATTGGTTTTGGCATCCTGCTTGCTACGATTCTGGTCGAGATCGTGCTGATGTTTATGGGCGTCTCGCAGTCCATCACCGACCTGATCGTGATCGTGGTGTTCGCTGGCTTTATTGGCTACGACACCTATGTGGCCACGACGGTGCCGCCCACGCTGCCCAACGCCGTGCTCATGGCATCCAACCTGTTCGTGGACATCATCAACGTGTTCCTGCGCATCCTGAACATCCTTGGTCGTCGCGACTAGTGCCAAATTGCAGCGGTGCTTGCCGCACGTGTAAATCGATACGGAAGGCGGTCCTTCGGGGCCGTCTTTTTTGTACACGGCGGGGTATCATGGATGGAAAAGCCGATAGCGGCAGAGACCGAGAAAGGTGACCACTTATGGCAGACGTCGACAACAGGAACCGTAACCACAGACCCAATCGCGCAGGGCAGCCCAATCCCAAGCGCGAGGCCCGTGCCAAGGCCGCCGAGCGTCACGTGGCGACTGTGTCCGAAGCGTGCGCCAAGGATATCGAGCGCTCGCTTGCCGGCGTATGCGAGTTCGATGGTATGCCTGCCGGTTTTGTCGCGGCGATGAAGGTCAAGGCCCAAGCGGCCGACGCTGTCGAGGAACAGGTTGCCGAGGAGTCTGAGGCCGCCGAGGCCGAGACCGCTGAGGTTGCGTGCGCCGAGACCGAGGTTACGGCCGAGCCTGCACACGCAGAGGAGGCCACGGAGACCGAGTCCGCGCCTGCCGCCGAGGAGCCCGCTGCGGCCCTGCCCGAGGTCACCGTGCTCGACGCCTCTGCCACGCAGGCCATTCTGGATAACGGCCGAGGCTACGCGCAATTCTGCGACATGGCCGTACTCGCCTTTGCCTCGTTCACCAACCCGGGCGGCGGCTACATCCAGGGCTATCTGGGTCAGGAGGCCACGCTCTGTGCCGATTCGTATCTGTACAACGTTCTCGATAAGCAGCGCAAATGGTACGGCGAGAACCGTCGCCGTAATATCAACTGCGAGCTTTACCGCAACCGTGCGCTGGTGGTGCCCGCGGTGCGC